>JAABTZ010000395.1 GCA_011389605.1 Desulfobacteraceae bacterium | reverse complement strand
CAAAGGTGCTGTGGGCTTCTTTGTGGTCAAGCTTTTTGACGGCGCCCTTGCAGGGGCCGGGCTGACACCTGAAACAGCTGTGCGCGAGGGCTATGATGCAGTTGGCATCCAGGTCGGGCAGTTTGACAGGGCTCATTTTTATCCTGAAAAGGAAATTATATTCCTTGAGCTTGTCGTTGACCGCAAGACCCGTCGGGTTCTCGGAATCCAGGGGTTCGGAGGCGAGTCGAGCGGAATGTATGCCCGGGTAAATGCCGTTGCATCAATTCTTCAGTATCATCCCACGGTGGAGGATATCAGCAACCTGGAACTTGCCTATTCACCGCCTTTTGCATCTGCCATGGACATTGTCAATGCAGTGGGCAATGCTGCGGAAAATTATCTTGACGGCCGCCTCAGGCCCCTTCATGCTGATGAGTTTTCCGAGTGCTGGAACAACCGGGACTGCGGCAAATATTTCTTTATAGACTGCAGGGCAGAGGCGGATGCAAAACCGTTTGAAGAAAAATATCCGGGGGTATGGAAAAGCATTCCCCATGACCAGCTCCAGGCCCGCATAAATGAGGTGCCCAAAGACAAGACCCTGGTTCTGGTATGCAATACAGGGGTGCGTTCCTATGAGGCCCAGGTCAACCTGGCGGCCCATGGCATTGACGACACCTTGAATGCAACTGCAGGCGTTGCCGGTATGAAAGAATGCGGCATCAGATTTTAATTTTTCACTCCGGGCGCAAACTTCTGTCCGCAATAGCGGTCCATGATGCAGATGGCTGACAGGGCCGCAGTGTATTCTATGAGCTCCGGCACAGAAATGGCCTGGTTGAAACCGCCCAGATGAGGGCCGGTCAGGATGTGGATATCCTGCCGGCCTTTTTCAAGTTTTGAAATTTTTTCCATAGCCATGCCCCGTCCTGCAAGAAAAGTTAAAAATTGCTCTTCACTCATGGCCTGCTGCTCGGCCACGCGCAGAATTTCTTCCATATGCCTGTCAATGCCCATTTCCTCGATCAAGCGGCTGCTGACTATATCCGGATCAAAGGGAAGTGCCGCATCATATTGCATTTCCGTGAACCCTTCATAATAGCCGGCAAAAACATCTACCAATACTTCTGCAAGCCAGTTTCTGTCAAAAAGATCTCTGGCATCTGCGGGATCGCCGTTTGCATTGATTCCGATTCTTTTTTCATCATGGTTTCGGCAATAACTTCCCGCCACAAGTATCAGGCTTAACACATGGGTGCCGATATGCTCATAAAGCTTGCGTGCAGGCTCGTCATGCACGATGAAATGTTCAAAATCACGGATTCCGCTGCGGCTGATGTTGGGAAACCTGCATGAAGCAAGCCATTGGTCCAGACGCCCACCGCGCCTCCATTCATAAAGACCGTGATCGTTTCTGCGGTGGCGCTGCACCCGATTGTGAAAAAGTGGAATCGGAGCGGTATGAATAATTCCACGGGATGCCAGGCAGCCGAAAATCCCGGCATTTTTTGCAAGAACCGCCCGGCATTCGGCTTTGCTGCTCATTTTTCCGTTTTCGGGATGATTTGGATAGCAAAAATAGTCCGGACCGGTTGTAAAAACAATGGCATGCCGGTTTTTATCAATTTCAACGCTGGTTGGAACCTGAAGATTTTCATCTCCGATCCGGTAGACAATGGCGCCCCGTGGTGCTGCCGGCATTGGGATGTCAAATCTGAAAGGCTTTGGAAAATCAATTGCTGACAGCTGCTGCATCCAGAAAGTTTCTGCCGCCAGTTCCGAGAGTTTTTGCCCGGGGCGTGCAAACTTGATTACCAGAAGCCTGCCCGGATCTTGGGGATCTTCAAGGATTGCGCTCCTTCCCATCCAGTGTATGCGCCGGGAAAGCCGCATGCCTGCAATAACAGAAAGATCATCAACGCGCTCTATTTCTGGTGCAGGAATTTGAAAATCACCAGAATCAGGCAAGCCGGCGGAAAAGGGCAGGGCGCCCATGGCCTCGGCCACGGCCCGGAATCTGTTGCCGCTATGGGAGGCAAGAATTCGGGCAAGGGCCTGGCAGGCGGTTTCAGCGGTTGTTTTTTCCGGGGCCATGCGGACAATGTCGGCCATTGCGTCAGCAGCTTTTTTAAACAGAAAAAACACCTGGCGCTGACTGTTGTGCTCGGAGCATTCCAGCACACTGCAAAGCGCGGAAATCGTATCCGGTCCAACAATTCTGGGCTCTTGTGCAATAATATACTGAAGATTTGCCACCTGCATGTAAGTGGCGGTAAAATCCGTGCGGCGGCACCGAAGGTAGGTTTCAGCC
Organism: Desulfobacteraceae bacterium; assembly: GCA_011389605.1. Classification (GTDB taxonomy): domain Bacteria; phylum Desulfobacterota; class Desulfobacteria; order Desulfobacterales; family Desulfosalsimonadaceae; genus Desulfosalsimonas. The sequence goes on along the minus strand of JAABTZ010000395.1, from coordinate 1,110 downwards.
TCTATTCGTTCATTTTCAAGGTTCCATGAGTACATGGATGACGGTTATTACCTTTTTGCACCGGGTTCGTCAAGCATATAAAACTGTGGCCTGCATCACTGAATGCAAAGCTTTTAAGGCAGCCAATTCGCAACTTTATCAGGGTTTTGATCCATCCATCTCACGGCGTTTAATTCCGGGCTTCCGTTTTCTTTGTTCCAGGCCATGATTTCATGGATGTCGTCAAGCGAGAGTTTAAAAGCATCCAAAAAAGAAAAAAGATCCGGTTTATCTTCTTTTAAGCCTTTACGGGCCACGGTGTTTATTGTTTCTTCAGCTCCGAATACGTTTTTGGGATCATCGATATATTTAAGGTCCCACTTGCCAAACATCCAGTGCGGAGTCCAGCCGGTAACCACAACCCATTGCCCGTTTTTTATTTTGTGCTCCAGAATGGCCGTCATTGCGGCATCACTGCTTGCAATCAGCTCCATATTATCCATGCCATATGTTCTTATCGCATCTCTGGCCATTGACATGATGCCAGCGCCGGGGTCTATTCCTATGATTTTGTTGTCAAACTTTTCGGCATTGGCGCTTAGTTCCCCGATGGATTTGATTTGAACATATCCCGGTACCACGAGCCCGACTTTTACGCCTTCAAGATTGGGCCCCAGGTCTTCGACATTGTTTTTTACCCCGGCAAGGTGTTTGCCATGGATTCCAGGCAGCCACGCGCAGGTGACAGCATCAATGTCACCTGTTTCAAGTGTCTGCCACATTGCAGCTGTATCAACTGCTGTCAGCTCGATTTCGTAACCCATTTTCTTTTCCAGGATAGCTTCGGCAAGGTGAACAGTGGCAATGGCATCTGCCCATTTAACATAGGCGAGTTGGGCTTTCTTATCTGCTGCCGGTGCATTGCCGGCAAGGCTGATTACAAGGAGAACAAGCATAATCTCCAAAATAAAAATTGATTTTTTTCCCATGCCGAGCCGTCGAGATTGAATAATGATATGATAGGGAGCCCTTTGTTAAAACAGATCAATTTTTAAACGTTTATATCATAGAAGTCTGTCAGCAGCAATATTTCACCTAAGGCTAAATACTCTGCATTCTACGGCAGTCGGG
>JAABTZ010000394.1 GCA_011389605.1 Desulfobacteraceae bacterium | reverse complement strand
TCCACCCTTGTCCATCCATGCTTTGGATACCATACTTCAACCCAGGCATGGGCATCTGACTGCCTGACAATCAGATACCGGCCCCAGGGATTGAGCTCTCCGCCCAGATATCCTCCAACAACACGCGCCGGCACCCCGGCGGCCCTCATCAAAAATGCGAACGCAGAAGCATAATGTTCACAATATCCTTTTTTGGATTCAAAAAGAAAATCATCCACGGCGCTGCGACCCAGCAAGGGCGGATTAAGTGTGTATATAAAGTCATTGTCTCTGAAATAATCAAGAACCCTTGAAACGATTTCATGGGGACCGGCTGAATCCCGGAGCAGCTTTTCAGCAAGCTTTTGTGCCCGGGGGTTGGATTTCTGGGGCAGAATGCCGGCTTGCTCAACCCCCCAGTAATTGACGGCGCTGTTATCACCGGTATTGGATAGCATTTCATACCTGCGTTTGCGGGTTACAGGTCTTTGTGAGCGGATGGTGAAGTCCTGATAAAGACTGCTCCGGGACGACGGGGCCTTTGCCGGAATATCCAGGGCAAAGATCCATCGCTGGTTGTGGGGTTGAAGTGAAAGGGTGTAGGCCACCTGCTCCTTGCCGGCCACTGCCTGTTTGATTTCCGGTACCATGGCCTGCCGGTCCCAGGAATGCCCGTTGAATTGCTGGAAAACCACGCCCCGCCAGTATCGTTTCTCCATTTGTACCACAGGGCCTTTGAATTCAGCGCGAAAAGCCACTTCATTGTTTTCTGCAAGGCTTGCCACAGTGCCCGGACGGAGGCGGTCTGAAAAACCGGTTTCTGCACGGCTGTTTTGGCGAAGACCCAGCAGGCTGCCCTCGATGCGGGGGAAAAGAAGAAAAATCAAAATCATAAGGGGTGCTGCCTGGACCATGATTATCCCGGCGCGCCGAATGCTTGCGCCATACCTGCCAAAAGGGTCGTTTATATGCACCATGGCCCCGGTGGTCACAAGTACGGAGAAAAACATGTACAGGGTTATGGAAAAGGTCTCGGATTTGAGCAGACTGCTGATGATTATAAAATAGGCTATAAAAACAGTTATCATTCGATCTCTGTGGGTGCGGCTTTCAAAAGGCTTTAAAGCAGCCATGACCGCCAGCAGTCCTACAAAAGCTTCAGAGTCAAACCTGACGCCATATGTGAGCACAAGACCTGCAACCCCTCCCAGTGAAAGAAGACTCAGTAGCTTCCGTCCGGGTTTCGGCCATCCAAAGCGCAGGCTAAAAAGCAGGTAGCCCCACATAAGTGCGCACCAGGCCGTTGTCCAGGCCGGCATTTCCAGGGTGTGAGGCAATACTGCCACCACCAGGGCCATGGTAAGGGCCGGGATATATTTTTTTTCCTGATCCATCTTTTTTTACGAATCCGGGTTAAAAAGAGCCAGAGCTTTTAAGCACCCGTGGCGGTGGCTTTCATCCCTGGCCGGGGCAATAAATGCGCCCGGCAGCTTAAGGCCGTATTCCATGTTGGCTGCAGCGGCCTTTAAAATCAGGTCGCACAGGTGAGACAATCGCGTTTCCATGTCCTGTCCCCTTATCATTTTATAGTCAAAAACGGGCCTGCTTATGCCGTGGCCGGAAAAATCCTTGGTAAAAAGGCCCTGACCCCGGGAGAAGGTCTTCCATGAAATATTGCGCACCGGATCACCGGTCTGATAGATTTTAAGTCCCATGAAATCATCAACTCCGGATCCGGTGCGGTTTGTCTCTGATTCTGCGTTGCCTTCAACGGTTTCGTGGATTTCAAAGGGGGTGGCAAGGGGTTTGGGGTAGACCACGCAGGAAAGATTAAGTGAGATGTTTGTCCATGCGTAAAAAAGGCCGAGTGGAAATCTGGTGGATATTCTAAGGGGGCCAGGCCTCAGGATGCCGCGTTTGTCAGCCGTGGCTTTTACTGCAATTGCCGCCTCTGAGCCGGGGGCAATGTCTTCTGTAATATAGCGGGGCTTTTCAATGGTCCAGACCAGGGCTTTTCGCCAAAGGCCTTCAGGGGAAACCAGGATTTTAAAAACAGCAGTATCTCCGGCAAAAACAGGCTTTGCAGAAACTGAAAGAATTTTTATTCCCAAAAGATTTCTGTGGGTGTGAAACATTGACACAAGAGCCATGGCGCCCAGCAGAAAAACAAGAAGAAAACCCAGATTATTGTTGTAATTGATGGAGCCTGCAAGCATGGCGGCAAGAATCAGGATAAACAGAAGGCCATGGCGGGTTGGCAGGATATAAGTGCTTTTCCGGGTCACGGTCCGGGGCAGTCCTGTGTCCGCGGCCTTATGCCTGAATTTTCCAAAAACAGAAAACATCAAACCGGCACCGGTATTCGTGTAAAAATATCGAGCAATTCTTTTCTGGGAATTTCAGTCCGGTCCCCGCCGGAGCAGAGCCTGTGGCCAACCACCCAGGGCAGAACCTTCTGGAGATCTTCGGGCAGAACGTAATCGCGCCCGTGCAGCCAAGCCCAGGAGCAGGCCGCGCGGGTCATGGCAAGCCCGGCCCGGGGGGAGAGCCCCACGTGAAAATGGGGGCTGGTACGGGTGAAATGCAGAATTTCGCGTACATAGTCGATAAATGCCTCAGAAGTGTGCACCTGCCGTATTTTTTGCTGAATTTTGTGCACATCAGCCTTGTCCATGCAGGCCTCTGTATTATCAAGGGCTTCCTGGGCGCCCTGGCCCCTGAGGATCTGTTTTTCGGCGGCCCGGTCCGGATAGCCGATTTCAATGCGCATCAGGAAACGGTCCAGCTGGGATTCAGGCAGGGGAAAGGTTCCGGCATATTCCATGGGGTTCTGGGTTGCTATTACAAAAAACGGTTTTTCAAGGGTTCGGGTTTTTCCCTCAAAAGAGACCTGGCCTTCTTCCATGGCTTCAAGAAGTGCGCTCTGGGTTTTTGGAGTTGCCCGGTTGATTTCATCTGCCAGAAGCACCTGGGTAAATATCGGTCCCCGGTGGAAATAAAACAGCCCGGTTTTCTGGTCAAATATGGAAACCCCAAGAATATCGCCGGGCAGCATGTCGCTGGTAAACTGCAGGCGCTGGAATTCAAGGCCCAGACATTTTGCAAGCACTTTGGCAAGGGTGGTTTTTCCAATGCCCGGAAGGTCTTCTATCAAAAGGTGTCCCCCGGCAAACAAACAGGTCAGCGCCAGGCGCACCTGGGATTCTTTTCCAAGCACCACCCGGCTGATTTGAGCCACAATTCTTTCAAACTGCTGGTTCATATGCTGTTGAGTCGTTAAGGGGCTGTTCATTTTATATGCCTTTTAAAATAATGATGCTCTCGTAAAAGTCGGTTTTCAGTTCTTCCTAAATTGAGCGTTTCAGATTTTTAAAAGCAATTAATTTTAAAGGATAACATCAATTTATATTTTAAAAATCAGAAACCC
>JAABTZ010000393.1 GCA_011389605.1 Desulfobacteraceae bacterium | reverse complement strand
TCACCCGTCAGGCCGGCCTTTGTCATGAAGGTAAAAAAATCCTGTTCCAGATTTTCCACTCTGACATGCACCCAGTTGTTACGGTTTTTGAGAAAGTAGCGAATGTTTTCATCAACGGTTTCGACAAACAGGCGGCAGCTCAGTCGCGCTGTGTCCTGATCCGGTTTTTTCGGAGTCATAAGGATGCCGTGATAAAACGCCCTCACGATCGAGACCGTCATATGCCAGCGCAACAGATATGACGCTATCACTTTATCGGTCTCCCGGGTCAGGTAAACATAGAAGGTCCGGGCATCTTCATAGCGACTGTCCAGGCCGCCAAGAAACCATACCAGTCGATTATCCACTTCAACGTGATTGTCCGGATAATCCAGACGGCCGGTAATTTTCCTGACATTGGTTTCATGGCCGGCGGTCATGCCGTCCAGATGTCTGCAGGCAAAGGCAAACGTCTTGGAAGCGGTTCGCCCGGTCGTCAGTACAAAGACTCTCATTCGTTTTACAGCCTGTTATATCAAAACAACTAGTTGCATTGCAGTAGTATTTATGGTAACCGGATGATATTTAAAATCATAGATATGTTTTGTAATATAGCAGCAGCAACAACCACCTGTCAATAATGCCACATGGATTTTTAACGAGACCATCCATTCATGATCTTCTGTATATTTTCTTTTAACCGCGGCCGATACCTGAAAAACTGCATCCGATAACCCCCTGGCCAGAGTAAAATGGCTTAAAATACTAAACCAGATGGAGCTCGGTCTAAATAACCGGCTTAAACGTCATACCCGTCGATGACTCACGATACCGTGACGCTGCATACAACCTGAATAAGACCTCTATTATGTCAGATCATTTTGGAACAAGAACCCCCGGGAAAATCCGGCAATCGCTTGTCGGTTTATGCCACAGCCCTTCGGGGCCGTTGTTCAGCCGCCTGCTGGCCCCCGTGGTTCGAAAGATCATCACGCGCAACCCTGCCATTCTGCCTGTCGATGTCTGCGTTGACGGCCTGAACCTCCGTTGCCGTTTTATTGACAACTATTCTGAAAAAAAATTCGTTTTTACCCCCTGGCGATATGATAAACAGGAAAGGGAGCTGCTTGCCAGCTTGCTTGAAAACGGAGGCACTTTTGTCGATATAGGTGCCAATATCGGCTTATATACTCTGACCGCAGCAAAAGCCATGGCCGGCAAAAAAGGGAAAATCATCGCCTTTGAGCCCAACCCGGAAACCTTTGAACGGCTGATGTTTAATCTTCGGGCCAATATAACGGATTTCGATAACCAGCCGGAAGTAAAGGTTTTGAATATCGGCGTAGCAGACCAGGAGAGCATCTTTGCCCTTGAGGTCGACCGCGCCAATCTTGGTGCCAGCAGTATCCGAAGCAGAAATCGTCAGCAGAAGAAAAACCCGCCGGGAAAGGGCGGGAGCATGGAGATAGCGTGCCGGCCTCTGCTGGATGTTCTGTGGGAGCTTGCCGTAACAAGTATTGATGTGTTGAAGATCGATATTGAAGGGGCGGAAGATATCGCCTTGATGCCGTTTTTAAAAAAAGCCCCGGAGACGCTGCTGCCGAAGGTCATTATTACAGAAAACTCCCCGCACCTCTGGGATCAGGATTTGTACGGCCAGATGGCCCAACGAGGCTATAAAAAATTATTTCAGAATCGGATGAATACTGTATCATTGCCTGGTTGCTGATTTTTGATTTGGCATTTATCCCAGGGAGTAAAACGTTATTTTTGTGGATTTCAGACGGTGATTTAGTGAATTCTTTTTCTGTCATAACGGCTTGATTAATTTTCCAACAGCATCGCGTGAAGACCTGTATTCCGGCTCACATGCACAACCGGGTTGTGCATACTCGAATTTGTCAAACACATCTGAAAACCGCTCATAAATCATTGTTTCTGTCAGGCCGCACCCGTCAATGTCATATGTATGGGTGCTTTTATAGCGTTTCTGCCTCTGCTCCTGATGCTCAATAAAGGCTTTGAATAAAGGAGACATCTCATGGCCGAATCTGTCATAGATCTTTTGCACTAAGGGGTAAAGTTTTGCTTGCAGGTCTTCCATACGGATGATCATCTGTCTGTCTTCCGGCAGGTTCGGAAGTATTTCCATTAGATGTGTGTATGCATAGTGCTGAACCCCTAACATCTGATTCCGAAACTCATGGCCGCTTGTGTCATTGTCAAAAATTGCAGCTCCTTTCATCATTGAACTGATATGGGAAGGCACCGCTTTTAAGGGATTGCGAACCGTGCCGATAATCCGGCTGTCCGGGAAAAACCGGATCAGCGTTTCGATCATGGGTGTAAATGATACGTTCTTTGATAAAATGAGTTTTTTGGTTCCATTCACATAAAGGTGGCGTTGAAGGCAGGATTTATAAAATTTCATGATCCGTTGCTTATCTGCGGCAGATGTCTGCTTGTCAAAAAATGCCAGGTATCCCGGTTCATCGGCAAACGGGAAAGGCAGGATCAGAATAAAGCAGGCATATATAGGAACAAGGACAAAGTAGTCCTCTTCAGGAGCAGACAGCGAAATCCGGTGAATATTGTCCAGACTGCCGAGCATTCGTCTTTCCACCCATTGAACCAGGTGTGCACCCGGCCCGCCCAGGAATTTATCGATTCGGCCCAGGCCGAGCCAAAATTTTTTTTCTGTAACCGACGGGGCCAGGATAAGCTCCCAAAGCGAGAGGGTGGTGAACCTGTCTGAATCATTGGCTATCAATCGATGCAGAAAAGTGGTTCCGCTGCGCGGCACTCCTACAATGAAAAGGGGCGATTTTACTTTTACAGCTTTATATTTTCTGAAGAGGATTTCGTCTAAAATAAAGCCCATCCAGTGGATCGTCTGGATCACAAAAAGCAGGGGGAAAAATCCGGTCATAATAAAAAAACGCCGGATCGTAAGGCGTGCCTGGGTGTTTCGGCTTTGGAAAAAAGTCCGCCACAACATCCGGAAAAAGGTTTTGTAGCTGATTAAAAGATTGCTGAATAATTCTGAGCAGGTCATGGGGTCGGATCGATTCTGTATGTATTGCCTATCCTTCGGGCATGATCAGCATTGTAAGGTTGCATATGTTAAGTTTATCTGGTGCAGCTCTATGTTTGTTCATTTAACCACTGGCTGATTTTTTCCCTGATCTGGTCCCTGACTCTGCGGGTCTTTTCAAGCCTTTCTTCCCACGTGCCCTGGAAACTTGCGGGATCATCAAATCTCCAATATAGCCTTTTGGCAACACCAGGAAAAATAGGGCATTTTTTGGCAGCCTCATCGCAAACGGTTATGACTTCAGTATATAGCTGCCCTTGTTTAAACAGTCCGAAAACGCTTTGGGCTTTTTTATGGCTGATATCCAGCCCTACTTCATTCATTGCCTCAATTT
>JAABTZ010000392.1 GCA_011389605.1 Desulfobacteraceae bacterium | reverse complement strand
AAGGCTCAAAGATTCTTATTTTGACAAGGTTTCCATGTATTCCGGGGATGCGGATGCGGAGTTCAACTATTTGGAGGTCAGACAGCAGGGCAACAAGGTTCATGTGCCCGTGGAGGTGCGCACCGGTGACGAGAAAATCGAAATGATTTACAAGTTTTATTCATCGGACAATGACTGGAAGATCTATGATGTGGAAATAAACGGGGTAAGCATTATTCAAAGCTACCGGTCCCAGTTTGATCAGATTCTGTCAGACGGCAGCCCCGAAGATCTGCTCGAAGCTGTAAAAAAGATTCAGGCCCCCGGTGATAATGACTGATCCCTGTTTAAAAAAGCAGCCCGGAGTTGTATGAAAACAAGACTTTCCATTGTTGACCGGTTTTTTGACAAGGTAGTGCTTGCCCATCCCGTTGTTGTGCTGCTTTGCGTTTTTATCGCCACGGGCGTGATCGCAATGCATGCCAATGAGTTAAAGATAGAGGCATCCCCGGACACCCTGGTGCAGCGGAACAATGAAGACTACCTTTATTACCAGAAAACTATCGATCGGTTCGGCTACGATGATTTTCTTCTGATAGCCTGCAGCCTCGGCTCTAGCAAGGATCTGCTCTCAGATGATGTGCTGTCCATGATTGCCGGTCTGCGCGATGAGATTGAGGACCTGGAACGTATCTCCTCGGTTGTGACGATTCTGGATGTGCCGCTTCTTGAAAGTCCTCCTATGCCCCTTGGGGAACTGGTCAAAAATATTCGTACCCTTTCCTCGCCTGATGTTGACAGGCAACTTGCAAGAAAAGAGCTTGCAACAAGCCCCATCTACCGGCACCTTCTGGTAAGCCCGGATCTGAAGACAACGGCTCTTCAGGTGAATTTTAAAAGTGATCCCGAATATGAAAAAATTTGGGATCAGCGCCAGAAGCTTCGCCTCAGGGCTGAAGAAAGGGGGCTTACCGTTGCTGAAAAATCAGAAATGGCAAGCCTCCAGAGGCTTATCGACAAACACTGGAGCCGCATTGAAGCTCAGCGGGCCGAAGACATAGCCGCCATTCGTCATATCATGAAAGACTATGAAAAGGACGCGGACCTTTTTCTCGGCGGCGCGAGCATGATAGCAAACGACATGATGCACTATATCCAGAACGATTTAAAGGTGTACGGCAGCGGGGTCGTGTTGTGCCTGATTCTGGTTTTGTGGATTATTTTTCGCCGGGTTCGATGGGTGGTGCTGCCCCTTGTCAGCTGCGGACTGGCCGCCCTTGCCACAACGGGTCTCATGGGTTTTTTCGGCTGGAAGGTAACTGTGGTTTCATCCAATTTTATTGCACTGCAGCTGATTATAACCATGGCCATCTCTATTCACCTGGTGGTCCGCTACAGGGAACTTATCACCCAGAATCCGGGAAAAAGTCATTACGAGCTTACCAGACAGACCATCTCAGCCATGAAAACCCCGTGTATTTATGCCGGGCTGACCACCATCGCAGGATTCGGCTCACTTTTGTTTGCCGAAATCAAGCCTGTGCAGACTTTTGGCTGGATGATGTCTGCCGGCATCCTGGTTTCCCTGGTTGTCACCTTTATTTTTTTCCCGGCCGCCCTGGTGCTGTTTAAAAAAGCCCCTCTTCCCAAAGGAGGAGTTTCGCCAATCGCCCTGCCCAGATGGCTGGCTGTTTTTACCCACCGCCACGGCAGATTAATTATAGTTGTGAGCTTGCTGGCCCTGGTGTTTAGCGCATCGGGTATCTCACGGCTTCGTGTGGAAAATGCGTTTATAGATTATTTTAAATCCAACACGGAGATATACCAGGGCATGAAGGTGATTGACCAGAAGCTGGGCGGCACCACGCCTCTTGATGTGATTATTGATTTCGGAGCCAAAAGCTCTGAAGACAAAGGCGATAATTTTAGTGCCTCCGGCGGTGAATTTGATGAATTCGACGAATTTGAAGACACCACGGATTCTGACAAATACTGGTTTACCCCCCACCGGCTTGGCCGCATTGAAGCCTTGCACGCCTACCTGGAAGAATTTGAGCATACCGGCAAGGTCCTTTCCCTTGCCACATTAAACCGGGTGGCTGAACGCATCACGGGCGGTCCTCTGGATACCTTTGATGCAGCTCTTCTGTTTAATGAGCTTCCAGAGGAGTACCGCGGCATGCTCGTCAAACCCTTTGCCTCAATTGAGCACAACCAGGCAAGGATCAGTATCCGGGTAATTGATTCCCACCCGGAGCTGCGCAGAAGTGCCCTGCTTGAAGAAATCGGCCGGGATGTGGTCGGGGATCTGGGCTTTGCCCCGGACAGCATTCATCTCACCGGCATGCTGGTGCTTTACAACAACGTGCTTCAAAGCCTGTTTGGCTCCCAGATCATGACCCTGGGGCTGGTGGTGCTTGCCCTGATGGTTATGTTTATGGTACTGTTTGGCTCCTTTCGCATTGCCCTGATTGCCATTTTCCCAAACCTTCTGGCCACAGGCGTTGTCCTGGGCGCACTGGGATGGCTCAATATTCCTCTTGATATCATGACCATTACCATTGCCTCAATAAGTGTTGGCATTGCCGTGGATGACACCATTCATTACATTCACCGTTTCCGGCGGGAATTTGAAAAAGACCGCGATTATTTAAAAGCCATGCATTCCTGCCACGGCAGTATCGGTTATGCCATATGTTATACATCCATTATAATTATTATAGGGTTTTCCATTCTGGCCACATCCAATTTCATTCCCACAATTATCTTCGGGGTTTTTACCGGCCTGGCCATGTTTATAGCACTGATGGCAGCCCTGACCCTTCTGCCTCAGCTCATTGTATGGATTCAGCCCTTTGGCCCCCCGGCCCCTGCGGCCGGAGCAGACAGGGATCAGGCATTTTAATATGATGGTTTCTCAAAGTTTGTCCCAGAGCCCTGAGCCCGGAAGCAGGCAAGTTGTTTTCCGGGGAGATGTTGTAACTTTTCGTCTCCAGGTGCCTGATCACGGCCCGGGCACCGCATGGCTGCGCACCAACCTGGGCAGGGCTGAGCCGGCCCGGCATGAAATAATCGGGCACATAGAGCAAAATCAGGCCCTGATGTATATGGATTGGTCTGATATTGCCATGGTTCCGGCTGGAGACGATTTTTTTGAGCTTACCGTGCCCGTTGCCGAGGTGGGTCATTTCGAGGCCAAGGCCTGCTTTCTGCCGGAAGGCAAAGACTCACCCCTGTGGCCGCCCGGCCCCAATGCCGTCATTAATGTCGAGCCCGCCGAAACAGTTTGCGGAAATATAATTTACAATGCCTTTGTACGCCAGTTCGGGCCCAACAAATATCAGCGCAGGCAGCCCCCTACAAAAGTTGACTTCAAGACCCTGGACCGGCAGGGATACACTGTTATTCCACCTTCGGGAAAATTCCGGGATCTGATC
>JAABTZ010000391.1 GCA_011389605.1 Desulfobacteraceae bacterium | reverse complement strand
GGGTCCTGCTACCCACTGTAATATCAATGTAAGTCCGAACTGGAGCCGTCTCTGCCTCTGAAAGTCTTCCCCTCACAATTGCCCGGCTGTTGACTTTTTTCATTTGATGAAAGCTCCTATAACTCAAGCTTGGCAATCTTTTTCGCAGCGGCTGCTATTTTTTTCGAGAAGAGTTTATTTTCCTTGCCGTAAAAGACAAATGCCAATCTGAAAAACAGGTTAAGCGTCATGTCCAATACAAGCCCAATATAATTCGCCGGATTCTCATAAAAAATGTAGAGGTTAAGAGGAAAAACTTTAATTTGAACAAAACCCTTGTAAAGGAGTATCTGCCGCAGGCTATATTCGGTAAGCGAATTGAAATGATCAAAATTCTGAGCAAGCGCCTCGGACCCAGTTATGGGATTGGCGCCATTTAATGAATGGACAAAAAGCATTCCGTTATCCTTCAGATTTTGGTAACAAAGATCTAAAAATGCAAGTATCTCGGATTTGGTCAGATGGTTGATCTCCTGTTCCGCAAAAATAAGATCAAAGGGTTTCCGGTTGGCACGAAGAAACGGAAACGCATTTGCGGCAATACAATTTAAGTTGTGGCTAACGGCGTATTCAATTTTGGACGCATCGGAATCAATTCCCAATACCTGCGTGTAGCCTTCTTTATTCAACAGTTCAACCAGATACCCTGCCCCGCAGCTGATAACCAAAATCCGCTGGTCCTTGTTTGACGGCACATATCTGAAATAGTTTCGCTTATAAAATTTTGCAAACTTCTTAAATCCTTTTTCCGTATCTTCGGGTGCTTCCCAAAAGGAGTCAAAAGGCTCTATCTGGGCGCTTAAATCCGGGTCAACGGTCATTTCGCTGCTTACTTTGCCTTCTTTTTCCGATCCTGGCATGAGGCCATTTTCTCTGTACCACTTCAGTGTATGAGCCACGCCTTCCTCAAAAGTAACATTTGGGGTAAACGAGAGAACTTCCTTTGCCTTTTCCGCTGACAAAATGAAACTTTTTCTGAAAAAGTCCATCCGCCTCCGATGAAGAGGCGGCTGGATCCCCACAGGACGCAGAAGCCTTTCCATGACTGTGGCCATTAGCATAAAAGGAAGAATGGGCAGGTGCAAACGGGGCAGGTTTTTTCCCATTGCCTTTGCAATAGTGTTGGCCATTTCACTTGTAGCAACCGGTTTTTCGCCTGCAAGCAGTATAACTTCTCCAAGCGCCCTTTCCGACTCGGCAGCCGAAAGAAGCCCTTCCACAAGATCATCCACATATATCAAGTGGTGTAAGTTTTCCCCCTTTCCAATCAAAAAAAACGACCGTTTATTAATTGCACGAAACAACTTGAGCAGTCGTCTATCCCCTGGGCCATATGTCTCGGGAATTCTTATCACCACTACGTTTGATTCTGGATAACGGGACAGCACAAGTCTTTCTGCTTCAAGCTTTGTCTTTCCATATATGTTATCCGGATTACAGGAAGAATTTTCGTGGATATGTCCTTCAAGTGCGCCATAAACACCTATTGTACTGCCGTAAACAAAACATTTCACCTCAGCGGCCAAAGCGGCATCCAAGATATTTTTCGTTCCCTCCACATTAACAGCCCTGAAAACGTCATCGGAAATGTTCATCTCGTGCTGGGCAGCTGCAAGATGAAAAACAATATCAACTCCTCTTACAACCTCCGATATTTTTTCTTTTTCTGAAATGGAGCCAAGTATTACACGGGCTCCATTTTCCTTTATAAATCGGCTGTTTTGTCTTTCCGCCTCAGTGTTTTCCATTCCGTAGACAGTTACCTTGTCACCTCGCTGCAGACATCTAACGGCAAGACGCGACCCTATGAAACCCGTTCCTCCGGTGATCAACACATTCATTATTTCGCTTCGACCCTTTGTCTTATTTTTTTTTAAAAAACAAGTTAATTCCACTCATTTTAATAGGGGATAGACGCTGCTTACTTCCTCTATCTCACTTGTTAGTGTTAGACGGTTCCACCCTTTTTCATCCGCCATAATCTCCCCGCAAACGTTTAGTGCCTCCTGTCCTGGATGGCCCCCAGTACCAAGATCTGTGCGGCGTAAAACGACATCCGTCAACTTCTGCGCCATTTCCTCTCTCACTGCATGAAGGATTTCAGACTTGATGACTGTTGAATCACCAATATTTTCGCTCATGGAAGGCGTACTTTCAGTATATCTAAGAACTTCATGATATTTTTCTCCATAATTGCGGACAAGTGCTTCCGCTGTATGGTCATTACATCCGGACAGTTCGTTTTTTTTGGCATGCTGCAAGAGCCTGGTAAAAGAATCAATCGTACCCCCATAAATCGGCCTATACTCTGTTATACAAGGCACTGGTTTTTTCCCAATTTTTTTAAATACAAGATCGATGGCCTTTTCCGCCTTGCCCCGTGCAGTGGTAGCACGAACTCCTATCAATGTTATCAGTCCGCAAACCCCGTCTTCCTTATAATGATCAATCAATATGGAACGCTTCCCAAAACTCATATTTTCGGAACCCTGTTTTTTTTGATCCCCGAACAGGGTCAAACCCATATTTATCATTGATATATCTTCGACAGAAAGGCTCAGGCCGGAATAGGCTTCATTTAATTCTTTGACAAATCCTTCCAGTTCCCTTCTGGAAACGGCAATATTTTCAGGAACATCTTCAAAAACTTTATGCCACACGCCAATAAGTGTATAGTTTTTCCAAGGAACCGAAAAAAGATGCCGCCCCCCCCTGTCAAGGATTGTATCAGCGTCTTGTGTTTTCGTTGTGCAGGCAAGCGCGTTACCATGGACATTCGGACGTCTTACAACAAAAGCCAGATCCCTTGAGAATACAGGACTCGGTTTTACTTTCATACCCAGACTCGATGATAGCAGCCGATGCGCCCACGGCCCAGATGCGTTTAGAACCACCCTGCCCCGAATCTCAAACGAGTCTCCGGTCAACAAATCTTTTGCTTTTACCCCCGTGATTCTTGCACTCTTTTTGTTTTCTATGAACGATTCAGCCTTAATGTAATTTGCTGCGACAGCTCCTTGGTCAACTGCTGCCCGAAGAAAAGAAAGACCCAGGCGCGGCGGATTGTAGACCTGGCCATCCCAGAAAACAACGCCGCCTGTCAGGTTATTTCCCCTAACTCCGGGGAAAAGATCCAAAAGCTTATCTTTTGACAAGAATCGACCATTGGGAATTTTCTGTTCAGGATGAACTTTTTCATTTCGATCCATTGTAATCATATCATACGCCAATAGGCCCGCTGCCAAAAACACCTTTCCTTTGAGACCATAACCGTAAGTAGGGATAACGATCGGCAACGGCTTCACGAGATGGGGGGCAATACGTAAAAGAGCTGAACGCTCGCGACTTGATTCACGAATTCGCAAAATGTCCGCATGCTGAAGAT
>JAABTZ010000390.1 GCA_011389605.1 Desulfobacteraceae bacterium | reverse complement strand
CCTTGCCGTCCTTTTGCTCAGATGTCTCTGCTTCTTCAACCACATCTCTGGAGGCCTCCAATTCGGAGGCAATTTTTACGCGCGGGTGGGGTTTATCACCCTGTGCCCGTGCGGAATCCACATGTTTTTCACTGTCGACTGCAAGCCGCATTGGCGGGGCGGAGCCATCTTTTCCTGTCCCGAACCACAATGTGTGGTGGGGAAACGGAATTTCAATATCCCTTTCATCAAAGAGATGTTTCATTCGTTCCAGAAATGCCCGTCGCACTGAAAACTGTTTCATGGGGCTTGTTTTGAGACGGACCCGGATTTCAACAGCTGAATCGCCAAGCTTGTTCATGCCGAATACTTCCAGATCTCCAATAATATGAGGCCCCCATATTTCATCATCCCGGAGCCCGGCTGCCACATCCTGAAGGGCCCGGACCACGTCACCGTAGCGCTCCCGGTAGGCTACCCCGGCGTCGATTAAGGCATATCCGTAATCCCGGTTGTAATTGGTAACCGTGGTCACTTCTCCAAAAGGGATAACATGAACGGTGCCGGCAAGATCCCTAAGGGTTAACGTCCTGATGGTTAGCCGCTCCACTGTGCCGCTGCGGCCGGCTGCTTCCACCCAGTCTCCTACGGATATGGAGTCTTCTATCAATATAAACGCCCCTGAAATCATGTCGCGCACCAAACTCTGGGCCCCGAACCCTACTGCCAGTCCGACCACCCCGGCACCGGCCAGCAATGGGCCGATATTAATGCCCAGGCGCGATAGTACGAGCATGAGTGCGATCATTATAAGAGATATGCGGACAATATTTTTTAGCAGGGGCAGAAGCGTAAGCATTCTCGTGCTTCCGTATTCTATGGCCGCTGCCCTGGCAAGGGAGCGCTCAATGCGGATGCAGGCGGCTTCCCAGAGCAGGACAGCCGCGGCTATTATCAGAAAAATCGTTGCCAGTTCTGAAATAAAGGACCATCCTCCCGGGGAGAAAAGCCAGCCAAAGGTCCCCAGGCCCCATGCTTCCAGAATCGTAAAAAAGGCTGCAGCATAGACTATTGCCAAAAGAACGCTGAAGACAAACGGCTGATAACGGTTTGCCCGTTCTTCCAGGTCGGGATAGGCCTTTTTTAAATCATTGCTTATGTGAAAAAGCGCCTGTACTCCATGCTTGACAATGCGCAGAAGAACTCCGGTCAGAAATATAACTACAAGTGTTTTTGCAAGACCCCCGAGCAGAAACTTTCCGCCGCCGGCTATTTCAAGTGCCCATGTGGCATAAAAGCCTGTTGCAAGCATGATGGCGATAATATGCCAGCCGTCGGCCAGGCGGCGCAAAAATGTGCCGGCCACAAGAAATCCAAACTTTTGTCCTTCCTTATTTTCAGGTTTCTGCCCTTTTATGCGCAGCCACCCGGCAACCTCTTTTTTGTTCTGCAAAATCAGGGTGACCAGCAGCATCATGATCACCAGTCCAAGCAGTTTAACCAGGAAGCTGTGCAAAAGCTCCGGAATGCCCATCAGCAGAGAGGCTTCCAGGATAAAGTGCCCAAATATGCCCATGATGGCAAAGCGGCGGATCCAGATGTAAAGATAATGACCTGTCTGCTCGTCTTTAAACAAAAATTGCAGCGAGGCGGTTTCAGGGGTAAAAAACATCCGTGCAACAGCAAGAATCACAGCCACGGCCACTGCCGCGCTGACAATGCTCAGTGCTATGATGCGGGTTTCCGGGGCTGGAGCTGTAAAAGGCAATACAGCATAGGCTGCAATGGCAGCCCCTGCAATAGGTATGATGTCAAGCAGTGTCCTGCTGAAAAGAAACAGGGCCCGGATCCAGATTCTGTCGTCCAGCCGGTCTTCCAGGGCCAGGCGCGGCCGTCCAAGAATGCGCCGGACAACCCGGCCGGCCAGAAGACCCGCAGCCAGAGCTGCAAGGATCTTAAGCATGCTCTCGCCCCACCGGAAAATATTGCCTGGATCCTGAGCTTTGACAAGTAAATCCTTTATCAAGCCCGGCACGGCAAGCAATTGCTTTCCGGCCCCGGACAGCTGGCCTGCTGCGGTTTCCATGCGTTGAGATATCAAAGCTATAAGATGCCCACCAGAGCCTGCAGGTTCTGCTTGCTCTGCGCTTTCAGCACTTTGCGCCAAGGGCTCCGGTTGCTGGCCGGCGGCAGCCGGCCCGGCAAGTCCTTCAAACAGCAAAAGCAGAAAAACAATCATGATTGTGACCGGCCAGCAACGCCGTTTGCCTGTTTCAGGCTTTTTAGAATAAGCCATATAATCAAACATTTTTAATCCTTTGCCGGGATCTTTTTCCATTGTGACATTATCTGCCCGTACCTTGTTACGGCAGACAGGCATTGATAGGGCTGCATTTTTAGATAACACAAGTATCAGGCACGTTAAAGGGGTTCTTTGAGGGCAGTTGCAGCGTTACTGGTTTTCAAGCTGATCAAGGCAGGTGATATGCCGGATTTTTTGCGTCTTGATGCCAAAAGAATTGGTTTTTAAAAATATCGTCCGGCGTCTTTACCGGCATCATTGTTTTGCTCATTGGCGCCGGCTTTACAGGTTATGCGGCATTTTTCTGTGGCCCCATCTGTGGGTTGTATGGCAGCGCCAGCATTCCTTAACCAATGGTTTTTCCCCGCGGTCTTCGCCTTTCCCATGTCCTTCCAGGATTTTCTCCCAGAAACCTGGCTCCCCATGCGAAGCCGGAGCTGCATGGCACCGATGACAATTTAGGTTCTCCGCCGGCGGGTGACGGAATCCCTTTACATCCCATTTTGTTATCCCATGGGCGGAACTTAAGGGCCCTGGTTTCGAGGCCTGGTCATAGGCATACAGCCAAACGCAAAACCCGATAATCAAAACAGAAACCCCGGTATTTAAAATCGTTTTTTTCATTGGCCAGACCGAGCGTATTTCTTGAAATCCCCATGGCCAGAACCAGTATTGCGCGATATTAGGTTTACACCCGAGGCCAGGTACTCATGGTCAGAACTTGCATTTCCAATGTTGTCGTGCAAAACTTATTTCCGAAAGTCTCAATTTATCGGACCCAAAAAACGCGGGAGAGAATATGACAAAACATCGCCAATTGGCCGGGGAACTGATTGCCGAGGCAGAAAAACGGGACGGCTTTCGAGCCGGGATTGCCGCTATTGATGAAGTGTTGGGCGGCCCTTCCTACAAGGCTGAAGCCGTGGGAAATTGGAAGACCAACCATTCAGAAAAGACTACTCCGTGGCTGCCAAACGCCCGCTCTCTTCTGGTGCTGGCCATGCATCATCGGGAAGATGATCCACGGCTGGACTGGTTTGACCGCGGCAATACCGCGGGAAACCGCCGAATGACGAAAATCTCTGAGGAGTTAGGAACCTGGCTGTTTAGGGCTCATGGGGTTCGGGCACAACCGCTGCCCTAC
>JAABTZ010000389.1 GCA_011389605.1 Desulfobacteraceae bacterium | reverse complement strand
CGCAACGCGGCAATCAGTATTCGGGGTATCCCGATCCGTTCGGCATCCATAAAATGCTACCAGAGCCGGCAGAAGCCGAAATCTTGCTGAAATAACCGGTACCGGCCCGGGCACCAGCAATAGACCGGCAGCAGACTGCCGAATTTCGCCACAGACCTATTCTTCGTGCTCTGCAGCCGTTTGCTTGCCCGCGCCTTTAAGGCCGTACATGGAAGTACTGCCACTTGACCAGTATACCAGAATGCCTTCTTCGATCATCTGATTAACGATTTTTTTTGCTTCCCTGGGCTTGACTTCAAGAATCTTTGCCAGGTCACTGAAATAGAACTTGGATTTGGATTTGGATTTTTTCTCCAGGCCTTCGACGATCTTTTGTTTAGATTCTTCGTAGTCCAGTGCCATTGGTCTATGTCCTTATTGATTAAATGAGCTGAAAGCGTTGCAGCACACCCGGGGGTGCGCTGCAACGTCTGTTTGTTATCTTTTTTGTTTTCAAAAAACCGGAGATATATCCGATCCAGTCCTAGAACTTAAACTGCGTGGTCTGGCGCCAGGTATAGTAGGCAGGATCGCGGAAGTCATCAATGAGATGATGGGTGAACTCAAGTCCTGTTTTCTCAAAGAATCTTTCCCAGCCGATTCTCTCGGCCCATTCTCCCAGCCGTTCGTATTTGTTGGCATCGGCCGCATAGGTTTCAACGATCTTCTTTATCATCTCTGCGGTTTTGGGCCAGCGGGGCGGTTCATTGGGGATAAATGCCACAGCCACCTTGGAGAACTTGGGTGCTGATATCCTGTTGGAAACCTTGCCGCCTACCATCAAAACAATGCCGTCACCCTCTTTGTCAGCCAGGGGCAGACAGGGGCACATGGTATAACAGTTGCCGCAGAACATGCAGCGGCTCTGGTTGACTTCAACACTGTTGACCGTTTTGCCGCCTTCAAGCTCGACCTTCTTGGGCTTGATAGCAGCGGTGGGGCAGGATGCGATTGCCAGCGGAATTTCGCACATCTTGTCCAGATACTCATGGTCAACCATGGGCGGCTTGCGGTGATAACCCAGAATGGCGATATCAGAGCAGTGCACGGCACCGCACATGTTCAGACAGCAGGCCAGGGAAATACGGACATGGGCCGGCATGCGCATGTTCTGGAAATCGGCAAACATCTCGTCCATAACCGCCTTGACCGGCCCGGAAGCATCTGTTGCCGGCGTATGACAGTGAATCCAGCCCTGGGTATGAACTATGTTTGTAATACCCGCACCCGTACCGCCAACAGGGAACTTGTAGGAGCCGGCGTCAAACTTTCTGCTCTGCAGATCGTCGATTAACGGCTGGACCTTGTCTTTGCTGTCTACCATAAACTCCACGTTATTGCGGGTAGTCCACCGGACATAACCGTCACAGTGCTTGTCTGCAATTTCGCAGATTTCCCGGATCAGAGAAATACTCATAAGCCGGGCGCCGCCAACGCGGACAGTGTATACCTCATCGCCGGTTTCAGAAACATGCACAAGAACGCCGGGCTGCAAAACTTCATGATACAGCCATTTGCCCTTGTTATTCTTGATGACCGGCGGATAAAACTCCTCGTAATTTCTCGGACCGATATCGGTAATCCGATCCTTCATCGGATTTTCGGGATCGTATCCTGAAGATATAAAAGCCATGCTCAACCCCCTTTGCTATCGCAGGTGATGTTTGCGGAATTCGTTAATGTCGCGTTCCCAGCCGCCCTCGACTTCTTCTTCTTTCCAGAAGATGTACGGATTGTGCCGGGGTTCCTGAACGTGCTGCGGAACAGGATCTATACCGGTGGCTTCAAGCAGCCTCTGAAAGCCCTGACGCTTCATAAGCTCGCCGAGGCGCTCACGGTTTTTGCCCTCTTCCATCCACCAGTCCCAGATCGACTCGATGACATCCTTGACTGCCTGGTAGCCATCCTCTTTATTGACTTCCACAAAAGGAACCAGCAGGGAGCCCATTTGGGCACCGTCAAGGATGGGGGCCTTGGCGCCGACGAGGATTGAGCATCCTGTCTGCTTGCCCGGACGCAGGGCGCGCGGCATCACATTGATGCAGTGCATGCACCTGGTGCATTCCCGGTTGTTGATTTCAAGCTTGCCGTTTTCATAACGCATGCATTTGGTGGGGCACAGGTCTATGACTTCCTTCTGTATGTCGAATTTGCCCCAGTCACGACCGGCATGAGCCCCTGCGTTGGGTTTGAGCTCTCCTGCCACATAGGCCTTGACCGATTCCTGATCAATTCGGATGTCATCTTTCCATGTGCCTATAAAGGACATGTCAGCCCGGGCAATGGATGCAACGCAGCAGTTTGGACATCCGTCGAACTTGAACTTGAACTTGTAGGGGAATGCCGGACGATGCAGTTCGTCCTGGTATTCCTGGGTCAGGGTGAAGCACAGATCCTGGGTGTCGTAGCACGCATATTCACACCGTGCCTGGCCGATGCAGTCAGCCGGAGTTCTCAGGTTGGAGCCCGAGCCGCCCAGATCCTGATTGAGATTATGGGTCAGTTCAAAGAAAACTTCTTCAAGCTGCTTGGTGGTGGTTCCAAGGAAAATAATATCCCCTGTGGATCCGTGCATATTGGTAATTCCGGAACCCCGGCGCTCCCAGAGATCGCAGAGCTGTTTGAGATATTCGCTGGTGTAGAACTTGCCGGCAGGCTGATTGACCCGCATGGTGTGAAAATGGGCAACACCAGGAAATTTTTCCGGCTGGTCGCAGTAGCGGCCGATAACTCCGCCGCCATAACCGAAAACACCCACGATTCCGCCGTGCTTCCAGTGGGTCTCTCCATCCTTAAAGGAAAGTTCAAGTACACCCAGCAGGTCTTCCACGACATCCACGGGAATCTGGTATTCCACATTGTTCTCATTCTTTGCCCTTGACTCGGCTTCCTGCTTCATGTCCGATACAAAACTCGGCCATGGTCCGCTTTCAAGCTGATCGAGCAAGGGGGTTTCATGTTTTGCCATTGTCATACCTCCCTTTCATTAAAATTAAGCCACGTGTCTATCAAAAATAAGGCCGCACAGCCACTGCAAATTCCGTCCGTCTGCCTCAATCCGATGCTTTGCAAAAGGTTTCTTTATATAATTAACGGTTGGCATTGTCAATAAAAAAGGATGCAGATTTATACTCTGCTAAACAGCTCTGGCCGCCTCGATTTCCGCGATGATTTCAGGGACAACCTCATAGCCAAGCTCACGGGCTTTATCACAGTGATGCGCCGCTTTTTGCACATCCCCTTTTTCCAGGTAGGCGATTGCCAGATTGTTATGGGCCACCGCGAAATTCTCATCAATTTCAAGGGCCTTTTTCCCGGTGTCAATACTTTTGTCCACCTGCCC
>JAABTZ010000388.1 GCA_011389605.1 Desulfobacteraceae bacterium | reverse complement strand
CCGCATAGTTGACTATAGCGAATCTGCATCTTCCTTGTATCTGCGGCAAACTTGAAAATCGCTCAATTTAGGTGGCAGTTTGCTTTTTACATCCAATTTATCCCCGGGTGTATTCGACCTGATGTTTTTTCTGGTCTTTTCACGTTTGGCATTTTTAGATGTTTTTGGGCGAGGTATGGCCCACAACGCGATCAGGCCCTCGGGAAATTCAAGCATTTCTTACAGGCCATTGGTACCTCATGGATGAATACATAATAATGTAGACAACATTGTTGACAATCCAGTAATACGAAATTATTTTCTTCGTGTCAATCATTTTACCTTCCTTAAGGCAGCCGGGCCACGCGATACCTCCGGGAGAAAGGAGTGAATAAAAAAGTCCTGTATTTAAAGAACTTCAACCGGAAGCGGCCCGAGAATCAAACGCTGGGGATCGACTTCCTGCCGCAGAGTCTTTAACTCGGCTTCCGTAGGCAAAGCGCACGGCCGGGCCCGTGAAAGGTCTATGGGAAATCCTGTTTCAGCTGCGATTTTTTCCGGACTGGTAAAAGGGTAGTATGCATCCAGATACATCTCGCGGGTGTCGTTATCAAATGCAAGTACGCCAAGATTGGTGACCACCGCCATTGGCCCCCCCCGCTTGAAACCGGCCTCCCACCGGGACATACCGCCGGAAAGCCACCCGGGGCTTGTGAAATAGTCAAGTTTTTCAACAAACCTCCGCCGCTGGTGCTGCATGAAAACAATGACGCCATAGGCCAGGCTGGCGGCATCACAGGCTCCGCCGGATCCGGGAAACCTCTGAACCGGCTTATCGTAGGAACCGAGCATAGTCGAGTTGAGATTGCCGAAGCGATCGATCTGAGCAGCACCCAGAAAGGCAATGGTGCGGAATCTGGGGTGGCCCAGCAGGCTCAGGGCATCGGCGAGTCCCGAATTTACGGCCGTGCCGACCATTACACGAGGATCTGCAACAGCCAGAGGCAGTTCCTCCAGGGAAGGATCAATTCCGCCGGTTTCAAAAAAAACAACCGCCTCCGGGGCGTGAATACGCTTTGCCACAGTGGCGGCCAGCATGCTGAGCCCGGTGCCTGCAAAAAGAATATCCCCGTTTTGAACCAGCCGTCCCGCGCTCAGGGCCATGATTTCGCTGGCGGTATAATTTTCCATTATGGATCTCCTATCGCCTGTCGAGCCCGGGTGCATAGCCCCAGGCCGGGTTTGCCCTTATCTTCAAAAGATTTCCAATACCCACCGCGGCCAGATAGTCCTCCTGGCTTTCAAAGGGGTATACCCATTGTTCAAGATAGGCTTGGAACTGATCATCGTCGGGAGCCAGTTTTTTGAACATGTTTAAGTGCATGGGATCGTAGTCGTAAAATGCATGGCAGGCCGTGGGATGTGCCCCAAAAGGGGCCGGGACAATGGCATCGACCATAAAGGGCGCCAGGCAGTTTTGGTCCGGCTCACGGCGTATAAATTCTTTGGGCACGATCTGCTCGCAGGAGACAATTACTTTCCTGGCAGCCTTTGCCTGCTCGATGTCTGCAAAAGTCAGCCCGTTGATGCGGCAGGTGCCGTCATCACCGGCATATTGAACATGCATAAGAGCTACATCCGGGTTAAGGGGCGGAAGGATTACCACCTGCCCCCCCTGGGGCTCAAGGGGATCATCAATTACTTTAAGTTTCTGGGCCGGCACTTTTCCATGGCCCCGGCTTTCAGGAGAAAAGCCCGAAAGCCGGACAATGTCTGAGCAGAGCCCGGACCTGGTCGCCACAAAGGGCAAACCCATGGCTCCGGCCATGAACCGAAGCGTCATTTGATAATTGGTGTAGTCTTCCACTTCAATGCGTTTTTCCAGAAACGCTTTTTTGAATCGATAACCGGTTGGCGCAAATCTTGCCACACCCCCATAGGCAAGCTCAACTCGCCGGACGCACCCGGCCCCGATTAAAAGCTCCATTGCCTGGCCCTGGGAGTGAACGGCCAGATAAAGGTCCTTTCGCCTTTGGCGGATAATTTCCCGGGCGATATGCATGGGATTGCGGTTTACCGTAAAGCCGCCCAGTGCGATCTGATCACCGTTTTCAACAAATTTGTCAACGGCTTCTCCGGCAGTCATAATCTTATCGGTCATAGGGTTTTGCCGCTCCTGTAAAGTAATCGAAAAATTGCACCACTCTTAAAAGGCCTATATCGTGATCTTAGTCATTATTTCTTTTATGGCTGAAAGGGTCGGTTCACGGAAACGGCCTGCGAGTCCGGCTTCAAGCATGTCCTTGTTGATTACCATGTTTTTGCCGGAAAGAATCCCAAGAGAGGCCAGGGACCAATCCCGTTTTTTTAATCCCATTTCTCTGAAATTAATTTCAATGACCCGCCCCTTGCTCTTGGGCAGTTCCAGGCCTGCGGCCTTAATGATTTTTGTTTCCGGCAGGGCGTCTTCTATCATTTTTTTCCGGCGTTCAATGCCTTCCGGGGACAAGGCAATGATGATATCGGGCCGGGTCATTCCCGTGTAGTCAATGGGCTCAGGGGATATGTTGATTTCAGTTACCGAAGGGCCCCTGAGAACTGTGATGTTGTAGTCATTTTTCTGGGTTACATAAAACCCGCCATTCATGCAGGCAAGGCACAGTACCTCCCCTGCGGTCACGATCCCCTGACCTGCGGCACCGAGAATGGCCACAGCATATTTTTTCTCATCCGGCGGAGCAAATGCGGCCTCGATCTTTACTGGACGTTGGGCAGGTTGGAGTTCCGCACACAATTTCCGGTAGGCGGCACCATATTCCTTTCGTGCATTTTCGGCAATCTCTCCATTGGGCATACCCGAGGCGGCGATGTTTTCGTTGATCATGTCCGGGGTGAGTTTATTGCGTTTGGTGTACCGTCCCGGGCAGATGCCTTCTATTTCCACGATGGAAAACCCCTTATACCGGATTGCCTCTTCGATTATCTCCGCCAGATCCTTTTGGTAGGTCGAACAACGGGCAATAAAGGGGGCGCCGGCGGCTGACGCAACTCTGTAGAGGTCAAGCGGCTTTTCCAGCTGATTGAGAAATCCCGAGGAAAGAAGCGCCTCCCGGGGGGATGTGGCCGAGCTTTGTCCGCCTGTCATGCCGAAATTAAAGTTGTTTAAAACCAATAGTGTCATGTCCAGGTTGCGGCGGCATGCGGCCAGCAGGTGGGCGCCGCCAATGCCGAGGCCGCCGTCTCCCATTGTGGCCACCACCGTCAGTTCGGGCCGGCAGAGCTTAAGGGCCGCTGAATAAGTCAGAACCCGGCCGTGAACCCCGTGGAGGGCATGGGTGTTGAAAAACGTGTCAAACAACCCGGAACATCCGATATCGCTTACCATTGCCACCTCCGGGCCTTTGAGCCCCATGGTGACAAAAACGCTGTCCAGTATTTTCAAAACCGTCTCAAGGGAACAGCCGGGACAAAAAACCGGCGGCCGG
>JAABTZ010000041.1 GCA_011389605.1 Desulfobacteraceae bacterium | reverse complement strand
CCCCACATGTCGCGATCCAGGTCAATGAGCACTGCAGCAGTCCTGATCATGGCATGCAGGATTGCTGCAAGGTAGTTATTCGGATTAACCTGGGTTGTATACAACACGGGAGATATCCCGAGATACTGCTCCATAAAACGCTCAGAAACAGAAATCCAGTCGATATCCGGGAATACAAAATGGTGGGCATTGTAATTGCCGCTTGCACCGTTTAGCTTGGCACAAACACACAAACCGGAAAGACTTTTTAACTCATGGTTCAGCCGCCAGGCAAAATTGATCAACTCCTTGCCTACTGTGGTAGGAGTTGCCGGCTGGCCATGAGTGCGGGCCATCATGGGAATGCCCTTATACTTCAGGGCCAGATCCTCTATTTTATTCAGCATCTCCCGGCCCAGATTCAGTATCTGCTGTCGTCCGCTTTTTACCATCAGCGCATAGGATGTATTGTTTATATCATCGGAGGTGCATGCAAAGTGGACCCACTCCTTGTAATGCTCCAGACCGCGTTTTGTCAGCTGCTCCTTGATAAAATATTCAACTGCCTTGACATCATGGTTTGTTCTTTTTTCAATAGTCTTGACTAAAATGGCACCCTGGACGTCAAAGCTTTCATAAATATCATCCAGTTGTTCTGCTGTCTTCTCGTCGGCCTTGGCCATGCCCAGATCCAGAAGCAGAAATTTTAACCACTGAAGCTCCACATAGACCCGATATCTGATAAGGCCGTATTCGGAAAAAATTTCTTTAAGCGGCTCTACATGGCCTGCATATCTTCCGTCTAACACGGAAATTGACTGAATTGCCGTTTCCTGATTCATAGATTCCCTGTGTCCTTGTTGAGTTCTGATTTTTGTTTTCCAGATTTTTTACGGTGCCATCAATTATTTTCAGGGGCCAGGAAGGCAGTGGGCCGGGTTTCCTGGATATAGCGGCGGACTCCCTTAACAATGCCTCTGCACAAATGATCCTGGTATTGCGGGTCTGTGAGCCGCTTGCACTCCCTGCTGTTGCTGATAAAAGATGTCTCAATGAGAATCGATGGCATCTGGGCGCCTAAAAGCACATAAAAAGGTGCCTGTTTGACTCCCTTGTCGTAGATCTGCGAATAATTCTGATCCAGATGCCCGGACAAATCCTGCTGCACATAAGTCGCAAGGCGGCTTGACTCGTTGACCTTGGCATTGCGCATAAGGTCATTTAAAATGGTTTGAAGCTCACTGATATTTTTTTCAGATGTGGCGTTTTCCCGGGCAGCAACGGCAATAGATTCCTCATCGGTGGTCAGGTTGAGAAAATAGGTCTCGATGCCGTAGGCATTCCTGTTTCTGACAGCATTTGCGTGAACGGATATAAACAAATCAGCCTTTTTGGTATTTGCAATGGCGGTGCGCTCCTCCAGGGTCAGATATGTATCTTCGTTTCGGGTCAGCAGCACTTCACAGCCCAGCTCTTCTCGGATCTGTGCGGCCAGTTTCCGGGAAATTTCCAAGACCACGTCCTTTTCATGAACCCCCTTGATATAGCCTGGTGCCCCGTAGTCCTTGCCGCCGTGGCCGGGGTCAATGACAATTCTGTGCACCCCCAGGGCAAGCTGCCTTGCAATTGAGGCATTTTTATCAGAGAACACACCCGGGTCTTCAGGACCGGGCTCCCTTTGGGCCGCGGCTTGCCCCCTCACATCAATGACAATCCGAAAGGGATTTTTCAACGAAAAGACATTGTAATTTTCAAATGACTTTATATCCACGACCACACGTACCGTATCCGAATCGTGCTGACCGGCGCGCACGTCTTTTAACAAACTGTCATTTATAGGAATCTGGTCCTCAATGTTGCTTCCCAGGCGGCTGTTGGACAAATCCACATACAGCCTCTGGTGCATCTGGTTGATTGAAGGATCTTTATTTAAAAGGTTGTGCTGAAAGTCCGCTGCCTGGTTGGAGTCAATTACTACCCGCGTATATTCAGGATTTGACCAGTAGCGGATGCCCGTTACCGTGGATGCCTCTCCGGGCCTTGGCTCGGCAATCCCGGGGCCCTCATCCGTGCTCATTTCCCCGGAAGTTGTCGTCTTTCCGTCAAGGTCCCGGGCAACACTTTGAACCGAACTGCCGTATGATGATTCAAGAGCATCCCTTGCCCGCTGGCTGTAGGCACTTGACGGGTACTGGGAGACAACCTGTTCATAAAGCAAGCGGGCCTTGAGTTTGTCCCGGGCGCTTCGGGAGTGGCTGTACAGGTCCTGGTAAAGGCGTGCGGTCATAAACAATCCTGCCGCAGCCCATGGCCCTTCAGAATCTTTGGCATGAACCGCTTCAAACTTTTGAATACACTTCAGCCAGTAGCTGCGGTATTTTTGCCGATCCTGGTGCTGCTGAAGCTCACGGTAGCAGGACTCAGCCTGAAGATAAGCTTTTCTGGCCTCTTGATCACTGGATTTACCTTTTGGCTTATCCGAAGCTTTATCGGGTTTGCCGGTTCCGGGCGCTGCGTATTTTTTTTTGCCCCCGGATTCCATCTCCTTTAATGCCGCCAGGGCCCTCTTATTATAAGCGCTGTGCGGATATTGCTTTATGACCTTGGTAAACCGGGCGGCAGCCTCATCAAGATCCGCGGACCTGAAGGAATGCCTGTAAAGCTCTTTGTAAAGGCTGCCGGCCTGATACAGCCCTGCGGCTGCCCATGGCCCACTGGGGTTGGTTGAATGTACTTTTTCAAACTGCTCGATGCAGTTTAGCCAGTAGCTGCGGTATTTCTGCCGCCCCGGATGCTGCTTAAGCTCCCGGTAGCCCGCCTCGGCTTCAAAGTAGAGCTCATTGGGCGATGCGCCCATGGAGGCGCATGACCACAATACGGAAAACAAACAGATCAAAATTATTTGAAAGACTCTTGTGCTGGTCATGATTACGGCTTCTGACTCCACATTTCCAAATTGTGCTCAAAGACTGTCTGCATCAGCATCGCCAGGCCTGGCGGGCGAATCATCTGAAAGCTTTTGCCTGAGCTTAAACAGCAGGTTGATGGCTTCCATGGGGGTCATCTCCTCGATACTGGCATGTTTGAGATCCTCGAGCACAGCCTGCTCAGGCCCCTGAAACAAAGGAAGCTGGACATATTTCTGCTGAACGCGGGTACGACGTGCAGGGGTGGCTGCATCCCTGCCAAGAACATGTCCATGTTTTTCAACGTTTTCCAAAATCTTTTTGGAGCGTTCAACAACTTCATCAGGCATTCCGGCAAGACGGGCAACCTGTATGCCATAGCTGCGATTGGTGCCCCCTTCGGCAAGCTTATGAAGAAAAATGATTTCTTCGTTGATTTCCCTGACAGCGATATTGTAATTTTTAACCCTTTTGCAGATCCTGGGCAGTTGGGTTAACTCGTGATAATGGGTTGCAAACATTGATTTAACACCTTTGCCGTAAAGATCGTGCAGATACTCGGCCACGGCCCAGGCAATGCTAAGACCGTCAAAGGTGCTGGTGCCCCGGCCAATTTCATCCATTATCACAAGACTGTCAGAGGTAGCATTGTTCATGATATTGGCTGTTTCCTCCATTTCCACCATAAACGTGCTCTGGCCCTGGGAAAGATTATCAAGGGCTCCCACCCTTGTAAAGATTCGGTCTGTGACCGCAATATCAGCCCGCCTGGCCGGAACAAAGGATCCCATCTGCGCCATAAGCACAATTAGGGCCACCTGCCTCAGCACGGTGGATTTTCCCGCCATGTTGGGTCCGGTTATGATCAAAAGCTGCTCTTCTTTATTATCCATGCGCACGTTGTTTGGTACAAAGCGTTGAGCCTCGATGAGCTTTTCAACCACTGGATGGCGGCCTTCTTTGATGTCTATTATCCCGCGGGTATTAATTGCAGGACGCACGTATCCATGCACAACAGCTGCTTCCGCCAGGCCCGTGACCACGTCTGAAAGACCTGCAAATGCAGCAGCCGACTGCACGGCCTTATGATTTTCAGCCACTGTATCCCTGAGCCGGCAGAAAATTTCGTATTCCAGCAAAGCCCGCTGTTCCTGGGCGCCAAGCACTTTAGCTTCAAAGGTCTTTAGCTCATCGGTAATGTAGCGCTCGGCGTTGACAAGGGTTTGCTTGCGTACATAATTGGCGGGAACAACATCTGCATGGCTTTTGGACACCTCTATATAATAACCGAAAACCTTGTTGTAGCGCACCTTCAATGTCTGAATGCCGGTTGCCTTCTTTTCCCGGGCCTCCAGTTTAGCCAGAAAGGATTTCCCGTCTTTGGCAATGGCGATGAGCTCATCGAGATTTTTATCATAGCCGGTTCGTATCATGCCGCCTTCATTGACTGTTGGCGGGGGATCATCGACTACGGCCCTCCCTATTGTATCAGCCAGACGGGTTAATTGAGGCATAATGGATGCATCCGGCCTGAGCAAAACGGCGCTAAAATTATCCAGGTGCTTATAAATTTCCGGCAGCACTTCCATGGAACGCCTCAAAGCCACTAGATCCCGGGCATTAGCCTGGCCCATGACAATCTTGCTGCCAAGCCTTTCAAGATCGGCAACTGATTTAAGTGCCGCGCGTATGGCCTTGCGCTCTGCCTTGTTTTTCACAGACTGGTCAACTGCTTCATGGCGCGCGTCCACTGCCTTCTGATCCAGCAGGGGATATCTGATCCAGTGTTTTATCAGACGGCCGCCCATGGCCGTGACGGTAAAATCAAGCACGGAGAGCAAAGTGGCTCGGCGTGTGCCGTCTCGCAGATTGGATATCAGTTCCAGATTGCGGCAGGAAATATCGTCTATCTGCAGGTAATTGTCCAGAAAATAGGTTTCCAGGCCGGAAAGATGGGCGATTTTCTGCTTCTGGGTTTCATGGACGTAAAACAGAGCAGCCCCGGCCGCTGAAATCCCGGCTTTAAGATCCTCACATCCGAATCCTTCAAGACTGCGGGTTTGAAATTGTCGTACCAGGCGCTGACGCGCAGGTCCGTATTCCCAGGCCCCGTCGTCAATCCTTGTAAAAATGGACCCTGGAAAAGAGGATAAAAACAGATCATACTCCTGGCGGCTTCCGGCGGATGCAGGCAGCAGAATCTCGCTTGGGGAAATGCGCCGCACTTCTTCTATCACGGTTCGGGGATCGCTGTTCTGAGTCACTCTGAATGCCCCGGTTGACAAATCCAGGCACGACAGTCCGCAAAGCTTTGGCTGGCACAGAATCGAAACAATAAAATTATTAGTGCGGGCATCGAGAAGGTCGCTGTTTAAAACCATTCCAGGAGTGACAACCCGCACCACTTCTCTTTTGACAAGCCCCTTTGAAGCAGCCGGATCCTCTGTCTGCTCACATATGGCTACTTTGTAGCCCTTTTCAATCAAACGGCCCAGGTAAAGTTCAGCGGCCTTGACAGGTACACCGCACATGGGCACAGGACTTTTTTCATTCTTGTTCCTGGCCGTAAGGGTAATTTCCAGTTGCCGGGATGCAGTTTTGGCATCGTCAAAAAACATCTCATAGAAATCACCCATACGGTAAAACAGGAGATAATCGGCGTACTGCTCCTTGATTTCAAGGTACTGGCGAATCATAGGAGTCATCTGCACATTGCTGCTTTCCTTGATAGGTTTAAGCTTCTGTTTCAGCAGGCGGCTGCTCCTGCCGCGTCTGATCAGGCTCTGCAGAAGCAGGCTCTTTTGGCTTAAGGGCTGCTGCCTGGGAGTCGAGTTCGGCTATCCTGCGATCCCTGGCCGCCACCTGCTCATTTAACTGCCGAATAGTCCTGCGGGATTTAAACTTAGCCGACAGGCTGAGAAAATAAGAAACAAGAAAGCCAACAAAAAATACGGCCAGGTAATAAACGCTTGTGGGCAGCTGGGGCGACTCGTATGGTTCCAGAAAAAAAAGATTGATCTTAAGGCTGCGTTCCACGATAAAAAACTCCTTGTTCTGAAACACCACCAGTGCTGCAAATACAACAATCAGCAGCCAGAATAAATACTTGATTTTTTTCATGAGTACATCCTCCAACAATAGCTCCGGTTTTCCGCGCACCTGAATCGGCAACGGATCCAAATCCAGTTTGTCATTTATTCATGTCAAATTGTTATATTGAGATGTTTGCGGGAAAAACTCAACTGTTTTTTAAACCTAAAATAAGATCTCCAGGCTTTGTTTACCATGAACGTATGCCGGGCCTCATTGCTGCTGGTGCCAGATTCAAAAAATACTGATCAGTCATGCCTGCGATAAAATCGCGCACGATTTGCGCCGGGCTGTGCTGTGTCGTATAAGTATCTGCCATGTCGGCAATGAAATTTTTGTAAACAGGCGATTGAAAATTATTTTTTTCAATATCAGACAGAAACCTTTTAAACAGATGAGCAAACAAATCTTTTATCTTTGGGGCATCCTGCTTGATTTCAGGGTTGGAATAAATTTTTTCGTAATTAAAACTTTTTAAGCTTCGCAATGCTTCTGAAATCTCAGGGCTGAAAGCTACTGCACCTTTTTGATAGCTTGTGCGTATCACATCGGTTACCAGGGTATAAACAATGGTGCCGTTGGTATCGCCCAGGTGTTTTACACAGTCTTGTGGCAGATGCGATCTCTGAATAAGGCCAAGGCGGATGGCGTCTTCAATATCCCTGCCGATGTAGCTGATTGTATCGGAGAATCGAACCACACAGCCTTCCAATGTCATAGGCACCAGGGAAACAGGCCGTCCCATGCGCTTATCTGTAAGTTCCTTGTGATGCCGCTCAAAACTTTTATCCCGCACCGGGGCCAGCCGCGGGTTGTGAACCTCGCCATCGTGACATAAAATACCGTCCAGCGTCTGCAGACACAGGTTCCAGCCGCGGCCCTTGCGCTCAACTTTTTCCAGGAACTGAACACTTTGGACATTGTGGTGATACTGCCCTATTCCGGATGCCTCGCACAAATCCGAAAGGAACCGTTCTCCGTCATGACCAAAAGGCGTGTGGCCGATGTCGTGGCCAATGGCAATGGCCTCGATTAAATCCTCGTTTAAACCCAAAAACCTGCCTATTGTCCTTGCCACTTTGGAAACCAGCTGCACATGCAGCATCCTGTGGGTTATGTGGTCATTTTGAATCAGATAAAATACCTGGGTTTTATCGATATACCGGCTGTATGCCAGTGAGTGCAGGATACGATCGACATCCACGGCATAAGGCTGGCGGTAATCGATTTCCAGCCTGTTTTCAAAACCCAGGCGTATAGCTTCAAAACTTTTTGCGGCCTCGGGCCCCAAACTTTGCTGTTCCCTGTTGTCGAGAAAGGCTCGCAACTGCTCAAGGGAGGGCGGCTCAGATCTCTTCATTGCGGATCTTCTCCTCCATGATCTGATAATAATCCATTCCTGCTGCGGCAAAACCCGCCTTGCCATACTTCATATTGGCTTCAAGTAAATATAATTTATTGTCTGCCATGCAGATGTCAATGCCCACATCATTCCACCCGCACCTGATAGCCGTGTCAAGGGCCAACTGTTTTGCTGCACAGGGCACAGGATCCAGGCATATTGTCCCGCCGCAGGCCAGATTGGTCCTGAATTCTCCCGGGGCGGCGATTCTCCAGTAGGCATGGACAATTTTATTGCCAATGACCACAACACGGATATCCCTGTCTATGGGCAGGTACTCCTGAATATAGGCAACTTTTGTCAGCTGGCAGTAGGCATCAAGCTCATCAGGGCAGGTGATCCTAAACACACCACGTCCCAGGGCCGATCCTCTGGGGATTTTGCCCACAAAGGGGAACTGGAAACGGGCCAGTATTTTTTCCTGAAGACGCCGGCCGTAAAAAGTCCTGGTTCTTGGCCGGGGCACGTTGAGCAGATCAAACAAAGCGCTTTGCCTGATCTTGTCCTGAACAAACCGATAGGTGTGAACGCTGGGAAAAATGGGTTTACCGGCTGCTGCCAGCAAATCAGCATAAAAAGTGGAAGGATAGTAAATTTTAGGGGCATTTAAAATCAGGGCTCTATCTGAAGGCGTATAATCGGAAAAATTGGGCTTCACCCCCAGGCAGGTAACATTTGAACACAGGCGTAGATGCAGCTCCAGACAGACGGCCTTTGACTCTTTGTCCATGGGTGTTTCGACCCTGTAACTCAAGGTGATACTGCACCGGTGTTTTCTGGCAGCTCAGGAGAAAATGCGTGCTCCGGCACCGCCGCATCCGTCCAGAACCGTTCCACGCTGATCCGCAGGTGATGGCCGGACTGGTCTGAAATCCGCAGATCCAGGGGCATATTCCGGCCGTCAGCCACGGAAGACTCATGGATGAGCGCACGGTAAGAAAGACCCCGCCAGTTAAAAACTTCAGTCTCATAAACCTGCAGGGGATTTTCAGCAAGTCTGATAATCTGAACTATTCCTGAAAATGACTTTCTGAGCACCAGCACCAGGTCTCCGGAATCACCTTTATATGCTGCGGCTGTATCATGATCAGCCAAAAAGACACCGCCTCCGAGAAGAAACAGCAAATCCTCCACTTCAAGGTTGATACCTGCAAGGGGAGCAAGGTTTCGTCGGGATGTGTTTTTGCAGCTAACCTCAGAGTCCTGGAGAAGATAAAAATAGCATTGCCGGGGATCGCAAATCACCTTGGCAAAGGACTGGCCGGCAAGGCCCATGGCCTCCACCCGCAACCGCCCCCCGGCAGCCCCCATCCATGCAGCCCGAACCGACCAGGCACCGTCGTCATCCTGCAAACCTATGCGGCCTATGGCCTTGTAAGGAAAAATCCGGGAATTTATTTCTTCTAAATCTGATAGCAGCTGCTCTGCTTTTTCCGGGGCCAGGTCTGTGGCAATATCAGCAGGCTGCCTGTTAACTGAAGCACAGGCCGAGGTGAGCAATACAAAACCCAAAACAATTAAGCGGCAGCTCACAATTGGAGCCCTTCCTGCCTTATTGCCTCAATTTTTTCCATAATTACATCCTCGTCTGCCGGAGAATTTTCCAGGGCCTGCTTATAATATTTAACAGCCTGTGCCGGCAGATCAATTTTATTATACACATCACCGAGGTGCTCTAAAATGATCGGATCATCGGAAACACGGCTTACGGCTTTATCAAGATACCGGCGGGCTTTTTCATACTCGCCCTTGCGATAATATACCCATCCCATGGAATCAAGAATATAGCCGTTTTCCGGCTCCAGCTCCAGGGCGCGACCAATAAGGGATTCGGCTTCGTCTAAATTAATATTGCGGTCTGCATAAGTATAGCCCAAATAATTTAAGGCATCTGCATGTTCAGAATCCTTTTCGATAACCTGTTTCATCTTTTCAATGGCAGCAGGCAAATCACCCATTTTATCATAAAGTACCCCGAGCTCGTAATGAAGCTCCATGTTTTCCGGATCAATGGCAAGGCCCTGATTGAGTAAATCTGCGGCCTGCTGATAATGTTTCTGCTCCTGGTAAAAAGCGCTCAGATATGGAATCAGGCTCACTTTTCCCGCACTGTCGGCTTTTGCCATGGCGGTTTCCAGCAGTTCCACTGCCTGCTGTGTTTGTTCTTTCCGGTTATGGATAATGGCCTGGTGGATCATGGCCTCAGGGTAAAAATACGAATCCGGCGTTACCTTCTGAAAATGATCCAGAGCCTGCTCGATGTCATCCATCAGATAACAGGTTGCACCGGCAAGATAATTAAGGTCCTGGTTTTCAGGAGCACTTTCAAGCATGCCCGACAAAGCTGTCCTGGCATCATCATAGCGCTGGCGGGCCAGCAGAAAGCGGGTAACGAACTTTATCACCTCTGATTCCGGTTCGGCCCGGCCTGCCAGATCTTCCCACAGGGGCCTGGCTTTTTCCGGCAAACGGCGGGTTTCGTAAAAAATTCCGAGTTCAAGGGCTGCTGCCACGTTTTGCGGATCTCTTTGAAGTACTGCTTCATACTGGGCAACAACCTCCTGTTCTTTTCCCTGGCGGTTGTAAATCTCTATGAGCTCTGCCCGGGGCTCCATTAAATCAGGATTGACAGACAGAGACCGGACATAGGCGTAAGCGGCCTTATCCAGCTCATCAAGGCCGGTATATGCCTTGCCCAGGTAATAAAATCCGGTATAACTTCCTGGAAATTGCTTTACAAAAGGTTCCAGCAGGTCTGCTGCATCTCGGTACTCCTCCTGCCTGAGATAAATCCGGGCCAGGATCAGATAAATGTTTTCCCGCTCAGGGGCTTTTTCAATCACTTTTTGATAGGCCTGAATTGCAGAATCAGTTTTTCCGGCAGCCTGCCAGAGAGAGGCGGCTACAATCAGAGCCTCCAGGTTACCAGGATCCTGGGCCAGGGCCTTTTGGGCCATTTCCAGGGCTTTTGCCTCATTTCCCTGCTTCATGTATATAAGGGCGAGCTCTTTTTTGAGTACCGGCTGATCCGGGGCCTTTTCAACGGCGCGCTTCATAAATTCAATGGCCTGCTCCGGCCGC
This sequence comes from Desulfobacteraceae bacterium, assembly GCA_011389605.1. Lineage (GTDB taxonomy): Bacteria > Desulfobacterota > Desulfobacteria > Desulfobacterales > Desulfosalsimonadaceae > Desulfosalsimonas. Next base: position 1,481 of record JAABTZ010000041.1, on the reverse strand, counting down.
CCTGCCCGCGCAGCAAGCTGGCCTCTTAAAAAATCATAATAATGACTTACAGGCGGTTGGTTTTCGAAACTCTCAGAGACCCTATCAACCTGATTCATGGCAGAGGGCACATGTACACCGGGCCGTTCCGCAGCCATGCATCCGCCCAGAATCATTGGCAGTTGTACCAGCAGGGCCATTGCCCAGACAACCATTGAGCTTTTGACAAATTTGACGGACTCGTAAAAAGTCGATTTCCGACGGCAAAGTAAAAAGTTCAAGATCAAGGTACGCAAAATAACGAGGAATGAAGAGTACTTATCGTATATGAAATTCCGAGGGATGAAGCGCAACGCCGATATTGGACTCTTTGCGGAGCCGTCAAAATTTGATCTGTATTTTTTCATGCCATCTCTGTTTTATGCCGCGGCTGCATACCGCATGGATTAAACGTCTTCCTCGGGATATTCGTATGCTGCGAAATCCGGAATTTCCTTTTCAAAAAACACCCGCATTTTTTTAACAATATTTTTTTCCAGCTGACGGACCCGCTCTCTGGAAATCTCATATTTATCGCCTATTTCCTGAAGAGTGTCAGGGGTGTCGGTAAAAATACGCCTTTCAAAAATATCAAGTTCCCGCTCGGAAAGCTGCTTTTTAAAATCTTCCAGTTTTTCGCGAAGCAGGGTTTCAACTTCCTTGCGCGCCACCTGGCTTTCAACAGATTCTGTATCCGAGCTGAAAAAATCGCCCCGCTCTGTATCAGAATCACCTCTTAAAGGCTCATCCAAAGACATGTCCCAGCTGTCAAGGCGCAAGTCCATGTCCCGCACCTCCTGCTCGGAAACGCCAAGCCTGCTGGAGAGCAATTTGGTTTCAGGGGCAAATCCCTGCTCGATGAGTTTTTGCTTTTCCTTCTTGAGCTTGAAAAACAGCTTGCGCTGTCCCTGGGTGGTGCCGATCTTGACCAGCCGCCAGTTGTCCATGATAAATTTCAAAATATATGCCTTGATCCAAAACGCGGCATAATAGGAAAATTTAACGTTTTTATACGGATCAAATTTCTGTACAGCCTGCATAAGGCCTATATTGCCCTCCTGGATAAGATCCATGAGGTTTTGCATCCAGGTTCGCTGAAATTCCATTGCGATCTTGACCACCAGCCGCAGGTTGGAAGTGGCAAGAATATATGCGGCATCCGGATCGCCGTCCTCCTGCACACGCCGACCGAATTCGATTTCCTGCTCCCGGGTCAGCAGGGGATATCGGCTGATCTCGGAAAGATATCGCTGAAGGGGATCATAAGGCACCAGGTAGCCCTGCTCTTTGGGCACGGCAACCGCCTGTTTCAACTTTTGAGTGGCCTCAGAATCCCCGTCGTCCGTCAAGCCGGTGTCAATGTCTTCATCCGGCTGATTGTCCATATTGTCGGTTGAATTTTTCTTATTCATAATCCCGGATCATAATCTAATTTTTTTTACCATCATTTAGACAGCCGTAAT
>JAABTZ010000387.1 GCA_011389605.1 Desulfobacteraceae bacterium | reverse complement strand
GCAGCCTGCGGATCCACCCTGCCGTATAAAACGGTTTTCCCGGATACTATCACCAGCCCGTAAAGGCTTATCTGCTGATCTGCCACCACGGCTTCACGTTTTTTCTCCCACCTGGGGTTCAGGTATGTGTATTTACAGCGCGAGCCTGCCAGGACTTCTAACCAGGCAGGATCTATGTTTGCCGCTGTTCTGGCAAACCTTCGCGTGGTCTCCACGATTTCAGCTGCCACAATCCATTGCCCGGCCCGGTTAAACAGGCCTGAGCCAGGAAAGACCATAACTTCTTTCTGCCTTGCCGACAGGTAGATATTTTTTTCCTTTCGGCAGGCTATATTGGACAAAAACCCGCTGACCACGGACTTGTGCACCGCCGTGTACAAATCGGAAAAATCCTGCTTATCCCTTTTTGCGATGCTTTCCTCCATTTTTCCTGCCCCGGGGCTGCCCGCATCTTTGCGCGGCTCAAAACCAAGACCGGATTCCTCAAGCAGGTCAACTATCTGGTCATAAACATCAAGCCATTCGCGCATCCGCTTAAAGGAAAGAAAATAACTGGTGCAAAAGCGCTTAAGCTCCCCTGGGCGAACAACAGGCCGGATGCTTTGGCTGTTTTGGGTGCAGGCCAGAAAAATATTATACAGGGTGATAAAATCCGAGGCATGATCCACAAACAATGCCCGGGCCTGGTCTGCCCGGGCCTCTTTGCCTTCGGGCCTCTCCCTGGGATCAATAACGGAAAGGGCGGCTGCAATCACGGCAACCGGGCCCAGGCAATTGTTTTGACCGGCTTCTATGAGCATGCAAGACAGTCTGGGATCAAGGGGCATCCGGGCCATGATACGGCCTTTCCGGGTAAGGCGCGGCAGTTTTTGCGCTCCTTTTTTCCCGGCAGACTGCTTTTGAAGTGCGCCGAGTTCATCTAAAATATCAAACCCGTCCTTGATCTGCCTTGGCGGGGGTGGATCTATAAAGGCAAAGTCCTGAATCGGGCCCAGGCGCAGGGCGATCATGCGCAAGATCACCTCTGCAAGATTTGCCCGCAGAACCTCGGGTGGAGTATACAAGCTGCGCGACAGGTAGTCCTGCTCGGAATAAAGCCGGATGCACACACCGTTTTGAACCCTGCCGCACCTGCCCATGCGCTGATCGGCGCTGCTCCGGGAAATAGGGGAAACCGGCAGGGCAGTTGTGCGGGTGCCGGGGTGATAATGGGATATTCTGGCAAGGCCCGTGTCAATCACATATTTGATACCGGGAATGGTAATGGAGGTCTCGGCCACGTTGGTGGCCACAACGATTTTTCTGCCCGATGCCGGCTTAAATACCCGTACCTGGGCCGGGGCCGCAAGTCTTGCATAAAGAGGCAGAACCACGGCGCTTTTATATCGTCTGCCCTCCAAAATTTCGCAGGTCTCACGTATATCGCGCTCTGTTGGCATAAACACCAGAACATCGCCGAAAGCCGACTCACGCTCTACGCGGTCCATGGCCGCAACCGCGGCTTCCACATAGGAATAGTCCCCGTCATCACCTGCCATGTCTTCAGGGGGCATCCACCGAACTTCAACCGGGTACATGCGGCCTGAGACCTCAACTACCGGGGCATTGCCAAAGGCCTTTGAAAATTTTTCCGTGTCAATGGTAGCTGATGTAACAATGACTTTAAGCTCCGGCCGGGTGCGGACCAGGCCCCGGATAATGCCTAGGAGAAAATCAATGTTTAAGCTTCTTTCATGGGCCTCGTCCACGATAATGGTGTCATATTCGTTTAAATACCTGTCCCCCTGGGCTTCTGCCAGCAAAACCCCGTCTGTCATCATCTTAATTACGCTTTGATCCGTAACACGATCGGAAAACCGGATTTTGCAGCCCACGCTCTGAGCTGTCTGCTGGCCCATTTCGTCTGCAATCCTGGCGGCAACGGTGATTGCCGCAATCCGCCGGGGCTGAGTGCAGCCGATGCGGCCCTCCACACCCCGGCCGGCCTTAAGGCAGAACTGGGGCAGCTGGGTGGTTTTGCCCGAACCGGTCTGCCCGGATACGATTACCACCTGGTGGTCACAAATGGCTTTGATGATCTCATCTTGCTTCTGCCAGACAGGCAGGTCAGGATTTCCGGTAACAGCCGGAATATTGTCCAGGCGCTTTTGGCGGATTGCAATGGAGGAGTCAATGCGCTTTTCCAGGCGGTCAAGGACCAGCCCCGGATCCTTTCGCCCATTTTTTGGCCTCCGGGGGTTTTGCATCTGCCGAAGCTGCCGGTCGGCGGCATGCCTGTCAGCATGAAGGGCCTGCTCCATTCTGGAGTAAAGATTTTTTATCCGTTCCCGGATCATTCGGGTATTATTCATAAAAAAACAAGTCAAGTTCAGGTAAGAATTTGCCGGGCCCGGAGGCAGCATAACGGTCCTGGATTCTAAAATCAATACGTGCTGAAATTCCGGGTCATATTAATAGATTTTTTCCACTTTCGCCTTTCCGCAAACTGTGGTATCTGTAACCTGTTTGTTTGAGTACACTTTTATTTCGGATAATTATCAAGCATATGCCCGCAACAGTTAAATATACCATATTTTTAATTCAGGCTTTGCTTGTCATACTGCCTCCCCGGGCCGTAAACGCCCAGACCCCGTTTATAAACGATGCGGGCAGGTGGATATTCCAGAGCCGGACAGCCGGTTGGCTCTGTTTGGCATCAGCCGTTCTGATTATTCTGCTGGCAGCCGGCATGGCCGCCTTTTTTGTCCAGTCCCGCAGGGCCAGAAAGCTCAAGGCCGAGGTCAAACGACACCGGCAGGTTGCCTATGAAGCATTAAAACGCCAGCAGGCCCTGGCCGATACCCTGAATCATTTAAATGACTTTGTATACTACCACGATCTGGCAGGCAATTTCTATGAATTCAACATTGCCGTTGAAAGGATTGCAGACTACAGCGAAACCGAACTCAGGCAGATGAACATAAAGGATTTAGTCCCTGACCCCTATAAGAGAGAGGTTGACGATTACCTGGAGCGTATCCGCAAAACCGGCAAAGAACGCGGCTACATGAGAATAGTAAACAAGAAAGGCCGGCAGGTCATCCTGGAGTACAACACTTCAGTTATTTACGAAGACGGGACCAGGGCAGCAGGAATACGCGGCATTGCCCGGGACATAACAGAGCAGCATTACACCAGCCAGGCCCTGAAAAAAAGCGAAAAAAAATACCGGACCATTTTAAACACCATTGAAGACGGTTATTACGAGGTTGATCTCACCGGTCATTATCAATTGTTAAACCGCTCGGCACTGGTTTTGCTTGGCTATGACTGGGAAGAACTAAAGGATCGGCACTACAAAAAACTCATTGCCCCCGAAGATGTACACACTGTTTTTGAAACTTTCAATTACGTCTTTCGCACGCACAAGCCGGTTAAAACTTTTAACTGGAGGGCGATCCGAAAGGACGGCAGCCTTTGTCACCTGGAAACATCGGTGTCTT
>JAABTZ010000386.1 GCA_011389605.1 Desulfobacteraceae bacterium | reverse complement strand
TGCCTCAGATGCAGCCTCGCATAGTTGACTATAGCCAGTCTGCATCTTCCTTGTATCTGCGGCAAACTTGAAAATCGTTCAATTTAGGTATTAATTTACTATAAAGGCGACAGGATGTCATGAGACGTTTTTATACAGACCCGGACGAACTGAATAAATCCGAGCCCCGTATCAAGGGAAATGACGCCCGTCATATGCGTACGGTTCTGCGCATGGCGGCCGGAGACCGTGTCCTGCTAACCGACGGAACGGGAAGGGTTTGCCAGGCCCGTATTACAGCCATGGAAGAACAGAGCGTTCGGGTGGTTATAGAAAAAAATCTGGAATTAAAAAATGAATCCCCCCTTGAGCTCGTTGTTGCCCAGGGATTTTTAAAGGACAAAAAGATGGATGAACTGCTCCGGCATCTCACGGAGCTTGGAATGACCCGCTGGATTCCCATGGTCACGCAGCGCACCGTTGCCCGGCCGGATTCTGGACGCATGGAAAAACGTATACAGCGCTGGGAGTCCATTGCAGTTGAAGCCATAAAGCAGTGCGGTAGAACCATGGTGCCGGCAATTGATCCATTAATGAATTTTTCCCAAGTTCTTGATCTTTATTCAAGCATGGATAAAAGTCTTTTTTTCTGGGAAGAGGCAAAACAGCCTCTGGATATTGATCCTGACAAAAAACCCGCATCCCTTCTGCTGGTGCTTGGCCCCGAGGGCGGCTTTACCAAAGATGAGGCCCGGGATGCGTCTGATAAAGGATTTAGTATTGTTTCATTGGGTTGTCGAATTCTTCGGGCCGAAACAGCTGCTATCTCGGCATGTACCCTTGCCCAGTATCTTTTCGGGGACCTGCAAAAAAGTCCTTGACAGTATTTGCCACATTCCTTATACATCTTAGAAAATTTATGCCGAGGTAGCTCAGTCGGTAGAGCAGGTGACTGAAAATCCCCGTGTCGGTGGTTCAAATCCGCCCCTCGGCACCAATAAAATCAAGGGCTTACAGTTTTTACGCTGTAAGCCTTTTTTTGTATGTAAGCGCTTTGTAAGTTTCGTGGAAAAAAAAGATTGTGCCGGTGGCGGTTTCGTGGGATATTTCAGCACGGCCTGGAAGTCGCAAAAAAGCCCCTGGCCGTCGTGGTGATTGCGATTCCGGGCCTTTTTAATGCGCTGGCTTCAACATTGTCAGAATTATAATAATATTTTGTGATTATCAAATAGCTGCCAAATTTGTTGATTAGCTTTTGTATTGTGCAGTTTGAGATAGGTTTCATCGCCGAAGACTATGGCAAGTTATGTCGCCAGTTGAATTATGTTGCGAGAAATTTAATTCCGTCCATATAGATTCGTCAGTATAATTCCCGGAATTTCAAAAAATTTTATATCATTCTTTTAATTCCCGATTATTGTTTTTCCGTACCCTGGCGTAACAAGATTTTATAGAATCGTTTTCTTACCGATGGTTTTTTAGCCGCACTGGGCCACAACGAGCTGCTCCTGTATTTTTTCCTGGTGCTCGTATCGGATCGCAATGGCCTTTCCTTTTACAGTTATGACAGGATCTGCACCATGCTTGAGCTAAGACTGGATCAATACGTTCAAGCCAGGGACGGCCTTATTAAAAAAGATCTGATAGCTTTTGACGGCACCCTGTTCCAGGTTTTATCCCTTCCGGAATCTCCCCTGGACAGCAAAAATCGACAAGGGAAAAAAGATGTCCGTGGGTTGGCAAAAAACATGCTGCCATCGGTTTAGAGGGCGAGATGAGAAAAAAAGCTGTATCCCGGCTGCCTCAAATTTATGAAGACTATCTGGCCTGGTATGCCATGCGTCATGAGTCCTGCGAAGAACAAGTTAAAATGATCCGGGCGGTGCTCTTACAGCTTTACGTTTATCTGCAGAGCTGTAAAGTCAATCTGAATTCGCTCCGAATCGAAGAGGTCGATGGATTTTTTAACACACATTACCTCGGCTGCGCTCGCTCCACCAAGCGGCTTTACCGCACATTTGTTCGCGGATTTTTATCATATCTTTACCACGAGCGGCAGGTTTTGAAAAAAGACCTTGCGCCGGTGATTGTCGGTGCCCCGAATTTTTCTCGTTCCAAACCGCCGCGTTTTTTAAGAAAACAAGAGGTCAAGGCGCTGTTTTACCATACAGATGAACCGACACCTTCGGTATTAATGACCAATGCCATTGTTTGCCTGTCCTATGCATTGGGGCTTCGCCCTAAGGAGATCCGTCAGATCACGCTGGATAACATCAGTTTTGTAAAAGAAGAACTGATTATAGCAGAAAGAAAGTGTGGCGATCCGTTAAGACTTCCTTTACCGTCAATCGCCATAAAGATGATCGCCGCTTATATAATCGGTGCAAGGCCGGAAAGCGAGCACCGGAATCTGTTTTTATCGTTAAGTCATCCTCATCGACCGCTATCTGATATGATGGTCTATCATTACGTTAAAAAACGCATGCAACAGGCAGACATCACCGCCACCCCTTACGCACTGCGCCACACCTATGCCCAGAATCTGCTCGAAGCCGGAGTGTCGCTGTATGAAATAAAGGAAATGATGGGCCATGAAAGTATTGAATCTACCCGCAAATACCTTCATGTGCACATCAAACTTATGCGCGAGGTACTTTTTGATGAGCCGATTTGAGAGCTTTTTGGGGCCGCTTATGGAAGAATATCTCAGTTATCGGGAAAATTTGGGCTATTGCATCAGATCGTCATTTAGCAAGCTCAAAAGATTTGACCGATATGTAGAAAAGAAAGACATTACGCGGGAACAACTGGATCCTTTATTTTTTCTTGAAATGCGAACTGAGCTCAAAGTTGAGCCCCGGACCGTCAATTGCACCATTGCCTCAACCCGCGTGTTCTTCCAGTACCTGGTCCGGCGGGGATATTATGACGAAAATCCTTTAAAAGATGTCCCCTATCTGCCGGAATGGACCTCAATCCCGTTTATCTTCTCTTGCGAGGAAACAGATCGTTTGCTTACGGCTGCCAGCAACCGAATCCGCCGAAACCGCCAGTATTTTTTAAAAGACCTGTCACAGTACATGGCAATTTTGCTTATGGCCAGATGCGGGCTGAGAATCTCGGAAACCATCGGCCTGCTTTGCCATCATTACCGCCCGGAGGAGCAGAGCCTCTATATTGAGCAGACCAAATTTAAAAAAGACCGGTTGATCCCTTTGCCTCGTCAAATTTGGCAGGAAATGGCCAATTACCTTGCGGCCCGCGGTGTGTTGGCCTCACCCTATAACCCTTTCCTTTTGGCCGGACTTTATCAAAGAAGCCTCAGCGAGCCCAGAATTTATAACATGTTCCGCGGTGCGGTAAAAGACATTGGTCTTGATCGGCCCAGGCAGCGCATTGCAAATACGATCATAAGTCCTCCCACTCCGCATAGCCTGCGCCACTCTTTTGCCGTCAATATTTTAAAGCAGGTAAAGGAAAGGGGAGCCTCACCCCAGAACGCATTGCCGATACTGGCCGT
>JAABTZ010000385.1 GCA_011389605.1 Desulfobacteraceae bacterium | reverse complement strand
TTCTGTGGAAGCTTGCCAACATAACTGAGCCAGAATTGGATGATCTCCGGCAACACCTGTCAAAATATCAAAAGGGAGAGGATGAAAGCTACGTTAAATGGCAGTGGCGGCTCTATAATGATGGTATCAATGTGCCGGCTCTGAACTGGTTACAGGCGGCATTAGGGCTATTGGATGGCACAGCGTATGTCCGTATTGATTTAGATGAAAAAGTTTCAGAATATCGATTTGTGCTGACCAGGAAAAGACTTCCGCAATTCAAAGGACGGATCATTTTTCTTGAAGGCACCGGTGACAAATCTGAAGCGGATGCTCTTTTTGAAAGAGATTTTCAATTAGTGGATGCGTCACTCAGCTTGGACAACTGTGTGAAAAATCTTGTCAAAAGAGGCTTGGGGAAGCATAAAGCAAAAAAAATGTCACTCAAACAAATGAAAGCACTGGCAAACTATGCAAAAACTTTTTTAAGACCACAGGACAACAAAATTCTTGTGGCCACGCATCATATTATAGAAGAGCCATTGGTCAATATTTTCAAGTCGTTGCTGCCGGAAAAAGAGATTAAATCGATTCATTTTTACGGAAACCGAGGTATAAATTTATATCAGGAATATGATGCGATCATTTGTTTTGGAGCTCCTGGGACAAACCAGACAGAGCGGCTCGATGAGGCCATGATGCTGTATGAAGATCAAGAAAAGCATCAGGAGTGGTTCCAACACAAGGCAGATGCAGAGCTTTTACAAACCATCCATCGAATTCGTCCAATCAATGGCAGTAAAAATATTATCTTGATTAACAGACGATGGATCAACGAGCTGGGTTCGATAACTTATGAAATTGACACCAGAAAGGGAAATACAAAAACCACCCACTCTCTTGCAGAAGCATACCGTCGTTTGTCATGCTTTTATAAAATCCACGGATTTATATCCCCTGAAATAGGATATGCCCTTGGAATTGGACATGTAAGCAAGAAAGACTTTGTAAAAAAACTCCAAGTTTCAAGGTCCACTTGCCTAATAAAAGATTATATATATGGCAAACGGACCTTAAAAACCCGACTTAGATGTGAAAGCCTGATTCTTTTCAAAAACAAAAATTATTGGGCTAAACTGGTTGATCGAATTTTGTTGGAACATGTCGGGCAGCGTTATGAAAACAAGGTGCATAGCCAATGGACAAAAGCCATTGGAGATATTAATGCAATAAAGGCATTTTACCGTGCGGTCGGAGCTAATTTTAACAGCGATAATTGGAGAAAAAGCTCAGATGAAGAATCAATACCATCCAAAGAGTGTGGCGACATTCTTGAAATTCATCCGATCGTCTCTGATTCATTTTCGAATGTGGCCTGAACAAAAAACTAATCATGATGCCATTAAAGGAAGGGGATGACTTTCAGAATTCAGCACATTAAGTGTAGTGCAGTCAAATTACAATAATAATGTTCGGCCATTAAAGGGGGCAAACGGGCTTTTTTTACAGAAATTTTATTTTTGGAGGTGCCTCATGGGCGGAATCGGTTCAGGAAGAAGATACAAAAGTAATGAGCGCCGGCCAGATGTGGAAATCTGCCCGGCCGTTGATCTTCGAGTCCTTAAGCCACATCTGGGTTCAGACGTGCTGGTGGAGCAAAAAATTTATCGAAACAACAGCTTAAATTATAAATTTTTGATTGATCCTTCAGATGCTAAAGAAGGCTTCATCGCAGTTCATTTCCGCCACCAGGGAAACCACCAGACCCAACAGATCTCACTGACCGAAATGCCATGCCACCTCGGAGGCAGCCGGCCTTTCCTGCTGTGCCCGGAATGCCGCGAACAATTTCTTGTGCTGTACCTGAAAGATGGCGCCTGGGCCTGCAAACATTGCCACGACCTGGCATATCGTTCCCAGCGGCTCAACCCGAGAAAGAGGCATCTGCACGCGATCCAGAAGATTGAAAATAAAAAATTAAAAGGCGCACCTCCAGATGAAAAGCCATATCGGATGAAGTCTAAAAAACATCTGGCTATAGTTGAAGAGTTGGCGGCGCATCACATCGCGCATCTCAAATTAGCTCAAAAATGGCACCACGATCTGAAAAATAAATATTTCTCAAAAAAGCCAGATAACAAAATTTAATTCGATATAATGAATACTTTGCAGAACAATATTAAGCAATAAACAACTTATACTTAATATTGTGCCATATAAATGACATGACAAGGGTAGGTTCTTTAGAGTTTACCCCAGAAACACACAAAAAACAGCATTTTTTTTTGTTTCTTTGTGAGGTTTTTAACAACATAACATAGGAGAACAAAAAACTATGCAACAGAACAGTTTGATTGACGTCACCCAACGGCCTGGATTCATTATCATTTTGAGCAATCCAAGCTTTCCGAACTCGGTAATAATCGGCAAGACCACTCGGCTGCCTTACTTTCGAGCTGCTGAATTAACTATTGATACAGGGGTTCCCTCGCCGTTCAAGGTCGAATATGACCGGTTCGTGGGAAGAGAACTGAAGACCCTTGAAATCCGTATCCACCAAAAACTGGCCAAGTACCGGATCAGCAACGACAGGGAATCCTTTCAGCTGACTGTTTCACAAGCCATCGAAAAAATTGACAAAATCATTGATAGATATTTTTCTCATGGTTTTGCAAAACAAACATATCGGCACCATCAGCACGCCCAATGGGCGTGTTTCTTTGAATGTATTCAAGTGCCCTTTACATATCTGGCCTGCCCCGTAGTTCTTTCCGGGCAGGTTTCTTTTCAGCCAGATTTCTGGCTCCCTGATCAAGATTGCTTTCTGATCATCAGCGAGGATTTGTTTTCCAACGAAACTGGAAAGCTTGCAGGACTTTATTTTGCTCAGAAAACAGGCAAGGTCCTGCTGCGCTTTTGGGAATGCCAGCCAGGCGTCGAAAAAACTTCAGATGATGACATCATCCTCCACACCGGCCAGTATGCGACCCCTGAAGGAGATTTTGATGGCGCCATCGAATGGGGGGTCTGCCCTACGTGCGGATCCCGGCACGTGGGGCATCTTGGCCATGCGGAACTGGGCGATATAGCAAGCCGGAACACGTCACCGAAAAATTGTCAGTGTTATAATATTCTCAATCCGCATAGAGATCTCATGAGGGCTTACAATATGGTCGCCTATATTTTTGATCAAAAGCCCCTCTGATAAATCCTGAAGCAACCCGCCGGCCCTGCGCACTACAACAGAGCCGGCTCCCCGCGCGTAATTGTCACAAAACCCTGCCACCGGCCATGGCACGGAAAGCGAATCTTTTTCCGCCCACAGCCCGGTCGGGATATAGTTGGATTCCATTACCGAGACACTCCGGGGTATTTTCCTGTCTGTCATGATGCTTAAATCGGCCCTTACAAGGGCCTCTTGTTGAATACTAAGGGCGATCCCCTATGACTTTCAGGGGAGCCATTTTGCCCCTTTTAAGAGCAACAGAGCTTCGCTCTTACCATGACAGTAGGTATCTTTCG
>JAABTZ010000384.1 GCA_011389605.1 Desulfobacteraceae bacterium | reverse complement strand
GACAAATTTTGTCGTTGATTAGAAAAAAAATCATTGTTCGGGGATTACCACAAAGGTTTTTGCTTTACAATATAAATTTTTGCAAACCCTTGATCCCCGGGTATGCATGGGGATAAATAGTAAGGATTTCTGAATTTTTTCTTGACCATTTAAGTGTTTATGGCTATATAAAACAATTTCGTTTTTATTTTGACAAATACTTTTTACGTGATTGTCATATTCTCACAACACCATGGGGGATCGCGGGATGTCTTTTAAGCGGTTTTCCGACTCCTGGATATTGCTTTTATATTATTTTTTTAATTTCAGATAAAGGAGTTTATCCACCATGACCCAGTATGTTTACAGCTTTGGCGAAGGCACCGCGGAAGGAAGGGGCGCACAGAAAAATCTTCTGGGCGGCAAGGGCGCCAATCTTGCCGAGATGGCGCGCATCGGTCTTCCGGTCCCGGCAGGGTTTACCATTTCCACGGACGGCTGCGTTTATTACATGAAACACAATGATTATCCGGAAGGCCTGGAGCAGGAAGTTGAAGCCGCGTTGGCCAGGACAGAAGAAATCATGGGAATGAAATATGGTGATCCCCAAGATCCCCTGCTTGTTTCCTGCAGGTCCGGTGCCAGGCAGTCCATGCCGGGCATGATGGAAACCGTTTTAAACGTGGGTCTTACCACCAAGACCATTCCCGGATTGATCAAGAAAACGGGAAATGAACGTTTTGTATGGGATGCCTACCGCAGGCTGATTCAGATGTTTGCAGACGTGGTCATGGAAAAGGCCGAGGGCCTGGAGCCGGAAGAGGGAAAAGAAATCCGGGCCCAGCTCGATGAGATCATGGATGAAATAAAAGAGCAGAAAGGCTATGGTGGGGATACTGATTTTACCGCCGATGATCTGAAAATTCTTTCTGACAAGTTCAAGGAAAAGATAAAGGAAGTGCTGGGAAGCGAGTTTCCCGATGATCCCAAAACCCAGCTGTGGCAGGCAATAGGTGCGGTTTTTAAATCATGGAACGGCAAGCGGGCAGTATCTTACCGCCGCATCGAGGGCATTCCAGATGAATGGGGCACAGCGTGCAACGTGCAGAGCATGGTTTTCGGCAACATGGGCGATACATCGGCCACCGGCGTTGCCTTTACCCGCAACCCGGCAACCGGGGAAAACAAGTTTTACGGTGAATGGCTGCCAAACGCCCAGGGAGAAGACGTTGTGGCCGGCACACGCACACCCAATCCTTTAAACACGGATACCAAGTCCGAGCAAAACAAGCATTTGCCCTCCCTTGAAGAAGCCATGCCCGAGACCTACAAAGAGATCGTGGATGTGCGCAACAAGCTTGAGACCCATTACGGGGACATGCAGGACATTGAGTTTACCATCCAGGAAAACAAGCTCTACATGCTCCAGACCCGGGTTGGCAAGCGAACCGGCATGGCGGCACTGAATATGGCCATGGACATGCTCGGTGAAGGCTTGATTGATGAAAAAACAGCTGTTACCCGGGTGTCTGCAGACCAGTTAAACGAAATGCTCCATCCCCTTGTGGACCCGGAAGCCGAGAAAAAAGCAAGGCTTGTTGCAGAAGGTCTGCCTGCCGGTCCCGGGGGGGCCTTTGGCCAGATAGTGTTTACCTCCGAAGATGCGGTAAAGTGGTACAGGGAAGGCAAGCACGTAATCCTGTTGCGCGAGGAGACAAACCCGGAGGACGTTGAGGGCATGCGCGCGGCCGAGGCCATTTTGACCGCACGGGGCGGGATGACAAGCCATGCGGCCCTGGTGGCCCGGGGCTGGGGCAAGTGCTGCATTGTGGGTGCCGGCAATCTAAAAATAGATCTCCAGGCCAGAACAGTGTCGACCAACGGCAAAACCTACAAGGAAGGTGATGTTTTTACCTTAAACGGCACCCGGGGCTATGTGTATGAAGGCGAGCTGTCCATGATCGATGCCACGGAAAATCCCAGGTTAAAGGATTTCATGGCCATTGTGGACCGGTACCGGACTTTGAAGGTGCGCACCAACGCGGAAACCGCCGAAGATGTCAAGCTGGCCAAGGAGTTCGGGGCCGAGGGCATTGGCTTGTACCGCACAGAGCACATGTTTTACGGAAAAGGCTCGGAGAAGCCCTTGTTTCTGCTGCGCAAGATGATTTTAAGCGTAAATGAAAACGAACGGCGGGCGGCTTTAGATGAGCTGTTTCCGTATGTCAAGGATGATATAAAGGAAACCCTGGAAATCCTTGACGGCCGTCCCGTGACCATCCGGCTGCTCGATCCCCCCCTGCACGAGTTTGTCCCCCACAGCGAGCAGAACCAGAAGCGTCTGGCCGAAGCCTTAAATATTGATATTGAAACCGTGGACAAGCGCAGCAAGGCCCTGCGCGAATCCAATCCAATGATGGGCCACCGGGGCGTGCGCGTGGGCATCACCTACCCGGAAATTGCAGAAGCCCAGATCCGGGCCATTCTGCAGGCCGCAGCAGAGCTTATCAAGGCGGGCAAAAACCCAAGGCCCGAAATCATGATCCCGGTGACCTGCGATGTCAGGGAGCTTGACATCATGAAACAGATCGTGGATGAAGTCTACGAGGACGTGATTAAGGCCGCAGGAATTGACACAATTGATTATGAATTCGGCACCATGATCGAAATTCCCCGGGCGGCAATGCTCTCGGATCAAATGGCACAGACCGCGCAGTTTTTCTCATTTGGCACCAATGACCTGACCCAGATGACCTTTGGATTTTCACGAGATGATATGGTAACTTTCATGACTGAATACCTGGATCGCAGCATTCTGCCAAGAGACCCGTTCCAGACCCTGGACATGGAAGGCATTGCTCCGATGATCGAGGATTCGGTAAAAAAGGGGCGCACCACCCGGCCCGAGCTGAAGGTGGGCATCTGCGGCGAGCACGGAGGTGACGGGCCGTCTGTGAAATTCTGCCACAGGGCCGGATTTGATTATGTGAGCTGCTCACCGTATCGTTTGCCCATTGCGCGGCTGGCAGCAGCCCAGGCGGCTGTTGAAGAAGAAAAAAACTGATTTTTTTATTTTTTATTTTCCCCCCTCCCCGAAACCCCCTTCTGCCTGCAGGAGGGGGTTTTTATTTGGCTGATGCAGATCTGAGCTGTAGCGTTTCGTTTGATGTTTGGATGGTGTCTGTGTGGTGTCTGCAAGGTTGCATCTTGCTTGAAATACAGGTATATTTATAGTGATGTTTTAAAACAGAAAATAAAAAACAAATTTGTAACCGTTTAGGCTGATCGGCAGCGGGAAAAAGGAGTTTCCTCGCTTCAGGAGCCTTTCTGGAGCCTCAATTTCCGCTCGGAAACCCGCTTTTCCCCGCCGCCGTCAGGCAACATAGCAGGAATCTTGATGGGCAAAAATGCATAAATATCAAATTATTATTTACTGGAGCAATGAGGATCAGGTTTTTGT
>JAABTZ010000383.1 GCA_011389605.1 Desulfobacteraceae bacterium | reverse complement strand
TCCGATCTTGTCAACCATCGGCGGGCCGGCTGGTATGCAGGAGCATTCAGTCTGGGCCTTTTTATCACAATTGCCGCGGTGGGTATTGTCTGCGCCCTTTTGGGGCGCATGCTCGGCGATGTGGGGATATGGCTTCAGGTGGCCGTAGGAGCGGTCTTGATCTGGGTGGCCCTCGGGATGATGGGAGTGCAGGCCTGCACCATGTCGGGCGGAATGCTTTACCGTTTAAAGCTCCGGGGAATCCACGGAGCATTCGGCCTGGGCCTGGCCTACGGGATTCTTTCCGGATCCTGCACATTTGGCTTTATCGCCCCGATTCTCGCCATTGTCACAGTGCAGCAGGAAATTTTTGCAGGATCGACAATGATGCTGCTATTTGCCCTGGGCCACTGCCTGCCCATCGTGATTGCCGGCAGCTCAACTGCCTTTGTCAGGGGGCTTACGGAAAGCCGCTTGTGGCAGGGGGGAGGATTGTGGTTCCGCAGGAGCGCCGGAGTGCTGATTGCAATACTTGGGATCTACTTTATCTCAAGTCCGCTGATGGGAATTTTATAAACCATTTTATACGGAAAAAGAAAAATGCGGTTGCCTTTATTCAAACAGGCTTTTAAACAGGCAATTCTGCTGGTTTTAATTTCCGGAGTAATTGCCGTGGGCGTCAATCATCTGCGCGCTGACGGCATCCCCCTTATTGGCAGTTGGTCTCCCGGGGCCAGGTTTGTGGATGATTCCGGAAATTCATTATCCATTGGCCTTGCCCGGGCCAGTCTTATATTTTCCGAAGGCCGGGCTGTTTTTCTTGATGCGCGCTCAGCGGGCGAATATAAAAATGGCCATATTCATGGAGCCTTAAGTCTTCCGTGGCAAGACGTTGAACAAAGTTTCATTGAGATTGCAGAAGATTTGGAAGGCAAAGAAGCCATAATCACCTACTGCGACGGAGAAAGCTGCCTGCTGAGCCACGATCTTGCAATTTTTCTAAAAGACATGGGCTTTGAAAACGTATATGTGCTTGTAAACGGATGGTCAATATGGAAAGACGCAGGCCTGCCGGTGGAAAATGGAGGCCGGCATCCTGGATAGTCAGCAGATAATTAGGTTATACATAGCTGCCCGGGTTCTTTTTTCACCCGGGCGAAATAATCAGCCTTTGGGGGGCTCATGAACCGTTTATTATTTTTCAAACCGTCTATTTCCCTCTGGCTTTTTTTGCTGCTGATACTTATCTGGCAGTCCGCGGCCCCGGTTTTGGCACAACAGCAGGACATGGCACGGATCCGCATTAATGACCGCATATACCGCTTTGAAGTTGCCGCCACAAAAGAAGCCAGGCAAAAGGGCCTGATGTTTAGAAAAGAGCTGGATACCAATTCCGGCATGCTTTTTGTCCACCCGGAAGAAAAGCATTTGTACTTTTACATGAAAAACACCTACATTGCCCTGGATATAGCATTTATTGACCGTGATTTTAAAATCGTGGAAATACGCCAGATGCAACCCCTGGATGAAACCATCATCGACTCAGGGCAAAAAGCCATGTACGCCCTGGAGGTCAACCGGGGATTTTTTCAGCAAAAAGGGCTTTCAGTGGGTGACAGCCTCGAATTTGTATGGGATATACCCAGGGCCGAAGAATAAAAAAACAGATGGAGCAGTAAAAAGTCCAATATCTGCGTTACGCGCAATTTCAGAAGAATTTCACGTACGGCTAAGTACGCTGCATTCTTCAAAATTGCGCAAGCCTTGATCTTAAACTTTTTACGGCACCATCTAAAAACCTACTTTTTACTAGTCCATCAAAAAAGATTAAGCTTTAAAAAGTCGGCTTTGAGCTGGTGCAGAAAGAAAATTGCAGTGTATTTACAAAAGCCGCAGGCGTTTTGCTTTATCAGTTGCAGCCGTGCGGCTCGATACGCTGAGTTTCTTGAATATATTGTAATTGTGGGTTTTTACCGTAGCCACGGCAATACAAAGTTCTTCGGCAATCTGCTGGTTTGACAATCCCCGGGCAATAAGCCCTAACACCGCCTGTTCCTGGCGGCTCAGGGGTTTTTCAGGATTTCCCCGCATAAGGTCCGGGGCCGACGAGCTGTCCGTGTTTAATCCGGGTATCATGTGCTGCAGCAGCTGGTTTGCATATTCCACGCAAACCCCCTCTGCGGCGATATCTTCGAGCAGCGGAACCAATGCTTTTCCCTCGTTGATAAACATGCGTAGATACCCCTGGGAATGCCCGCGGTGAAGGGCCTCTTTCAAATACAGGAAAGCCGATGCCTTGTCACTCCTGGCATGATGGGCAAGAGCCAGAAGCATCATTGCCTCGGTTTCCAGTTCCCCAAAATCCTGGCGCCGGGCATCTTCCATCAGGTTTTCAATGTGCTCGGCAACTGTGGACAAAGGTACACAGGGCAGATTTTTTTCCGGCAGCCGGGCTGCTGCCAGATAAAGGCGCAGCAGGTTAAGCCTGCTTGTGATTCCCATGTTCTTTTCAAAGGGCACCGGATAAGCAGAGTCTGTTTTCGGCATGCTTGAAAGCTGCAGATCGTATTGCTGAGCCGTTCCAAATGCCTGCCGCAGCATAAGGGCATTGTCCTGAAAACGGCAGACCCTGTAGAGAATTCTCAAAGACCCGGCAAGGGGCCTTGCCTGGCAGCAGTAAACCGACAGTTTCTCAATCTCTGAAAGGGGCGCCAGCAGAGCATCCTCGTTTGCACCCCCGTGCAGCCGTATGAAAAACATCAACGGATATGCCAGAAGCAGGCCATAAGTCTCGCCCAGAATATTTACGGCTTTCATGCCCTTTTCAAGCGCGGCCTCAGCCTCGGCCAGCCGGTTGGCTTCATACAGAAAATATGCCTGATGGATCTCATAATAACCTAGCATACTGTCTGAAAGCCGGCGGGTATCAACAAAAGACTGCCTGACTGACTCAAGCCCGTCGCGGCACATGATCTGGGCGGCTCGCAAGCGCCCCCTCAGTCTTGCAAGAAAAATACGAAAAGAATCAGACAAAATCACCTGAAAGGAAAATCCTCCCATAAAAGCCGCTGACCGCGACTGGTCCAGGCATCGGGAACAATTTTCCAGTTCACCGGTATCAAGATAGCTCAGGGCCATGGTAAACAAAGTATTGGTCCGTATGAGCAGATTGTCTTCAGGAAATTTTTCCAAAGTTTTTTTACCCAGATCAATGACCTTTTGACGGGGTTCATTGCGCGAATAGGCAAGGTGCAGCCGAAGGGCGTCGATATTTGCACGCAAAATACCAGTAGCAGGACTGTCATGGCCGTATTTTTTCACAAGCAGCAGCTCGTTTTTTTCCGCTTCCTGCAACAGGTGTTCAATCGCATGAAAAGGCATGGAGTTAAATTTGCTGAGGTTGGTTAAAAACAATGCCCATGCATAGCTGATACACAAAAATGGATTTTGTAAAACCATCTCCCGGGGAAGATACCGGATCCAGCGAAGAACAACAGCTGAATCCCCCCTTAAAATTGCACCCGCTGCGTACTTGGATACAAGCCAT
>JAABTZ010000382.1 GCA_011389605.1 Desulfobacteraceae bacterium | reverse complement strand
GAATTTCACGTACGGCTAAGTACTCTGCATTCTTCAAAATCGCGCAAGCCTTGATCTTGAACTTTTTACAAAGCCGTTTAAAAGCGACTTTTTACGAAGCCATCAAATTTATCTTCCTTTCTATCAAAAAAAAGCAGCCCCTTCAAGACGCTTTTCTTGACATAATCAGAACACGAGGTTTTCACAGGCAATTGCAGACTTGACAATAGAGCTGAATCTGCATATTCTTCTTTTAATTGAGGGATTCGTATATATAAAGGGCCTGAAATCAACGACAGCGGCGTGTAGAAGTACACGCTTTTTTATTTTGCCCAAAAAACCAATGCCAGCGTGAGGCAAAGCATCATGAGCCTGTCGACAACCCAGAAATTACAGCATCTGCTTGACCAGTTTTCCGGGTCAGATCATGTGCTGGTGCTGATTAATGCTGATCCCGACGCCATTGCAAGCGCCATGGCTTTTAAACGAATTTTGTGGAGACGGGTGACCCGCCTGACCCTGTCAAACATCAACACCATAACCAGGCCAGATAACATGGCCATGATCCGACTTCTTGATGTAACCCTTATACATGTTACAAAGATCACACCCAATGAATTTAACAAGGTGGTACTTGTCGATTCACAGCCCTCGCACAATGATAGTTTCCGGGATTTTGCCTTCAATGTAATTATAGATCACCACGAGCCTGATGGATATGACGCCCCCTTCAAGGACATCCGTCCTGAATACGGGGCAACGTCGAGCATAATGACCGAGTATTTAAAAACAGCAAAGATCAAGCCATCTGACAAACTTGCAACGGCGCTGTTTTACGGAATTAAAACCGATACCAATAATTTTGAACGGATGGCTACCAACGCTGACATCAAAGCTTTTCAATTTCTTTTCAGGCATGCCAATATTTACCTGGCCCGACGAATCGAGCAGGTAGACCTGCGTCCTGGTTTTCTGGATTATTTCAGAAAGGCCATTGAAGAAAAGACCATGGCCGACGACCGTATCTGCGTTCATCTGGGCAACGTGGAAACACCGGATATCTGCGTTCTGATAGCTGATTTCTTCATGCGGATCAATACAGTAACATGGAGTATAGTATCAGGATTTTGCGAGGGACACCTGATTATCATTTTCAGAAACGACGGGCTTCGAAAGGATGCAGGCGGCGTTGCCGCCAAACAATTCGGCAATCTTGGCACCGCAGGGGGACACAAAAGCATGGCCAGGGCTGAAATTTCCTCTGAATCCCTGAAAAACCACATAAACAGCCTGGAGAAATCCGCTGTCCAGCAATGGATTCTTGGGCGCATCAATGCGGTGCTGAGCCCTTCACCAAACTAAGATCTGACTGTTTTTCTGAAAGAATTTCATCATGAGAAAATATTACCCTGTTTGCATTGATATCCAGAATCGGCAATGCCTTGTGGTAGGCGGAGGGGCAGTGGCACTGCGCAAAGTCACGGGCCTGCTGGACTGCGGTGCCCTGGTAACAGTTGTCAGCCCTAAATTTCATCCGGATTTTCAAAAAATCGATGAGTTCCTGCCGCTTCAAATGATAAGGAGAAACTACCGGTCAACGGATATCGACGATAAGTTCCTGGTCATAGGTGCTACGAATAATGAAGAATTAAACCGCCGGATAAGCCAGGATGCAGTAAAACTCAATATTTTGTGCAACATTGCGGATGTACCCGAAGCCTGCAGCTTTATACTTCCAGCAGTTGTGCGAAGAGGAGATCTTGCAATAGCCGTCTCAACATCAGGGAAAAGCCCGGCTTTTGCCAAGCACCTGCGAAAGCAGCTTGAAAAGCAGTTCGGGGAGGAATATAGAACGTTTCTGCAGCTCATGGGTGCCATACGCCAGAAACTGCTTGCTGCCGATCATGCACCCGAGGCCCATAAACCGCTGTTTGAAAATCTCATTGACAATGGCCTGCTGGACATGATCCACAAAAAAGACAAAGGTGCCATAAACAGTCTGCTGCACTCGGTGCTGGGAGATGAATATGATTATGATACTCTTTTAAAAACTGATTATCCGCAGCAGGAGCAAGGTCAATGAATCATACACTGCTTCCGGTAATTTTTTGCTATCTGGCCGGATCAGCGGCATATGCCGGGTACTTATTCCGGCAGCGCAACATTTACAACAAAATGGCTTACGCCCTTGTGACAGCAGGGTTTGTAATTCACACCGCGCTGCTGGCAATGGCTTTTTTCCGGGCGGGTGCCATGCCGGTGCACAATCTCCATGAAACCTTATGGTTTGCCGCCTGGGCCCTGGCAGGCGTATTTTTGGTGCTGTGGTGGCGCAGTCGATTGAAAATACTGGGAATTATAGCTGCACCACTGATTGCCGCAATTGCCGCAGCAGCCTTTTTTGTGCCCGATACCGCGGCCGGGGCTGAGACCTCCCTGAGCGGATTCTGGATAGTTGTCCACGTTATGGTTATCTTCATCGGGGAAGCCTGCCTGGCCCTGGCCTGTGCTGCAGGGGTTTTGTATCTTATCCAGGAACGAAACATCAAATCCAAAAAACATAAATTTTTTTTCCGGCGCCTGCCGTCTCTGGAGCTTCTCGACAGCACCGGATACCAGTTTATAGTCATCGGCTTTACCACCCTTACAATAGGATTAATCACCGGATTCATCTATGCAAAAGCGGTATGGGGGCATTTCTGGACCTGGGATCCCAAGGAGGTCTGGTCAGGCATCACCTGGCTGATCTATGCCGCCCTGCTCCATGAACGTCTGGTAGCCGGCTGGCGCGGACGCCGGGCAGCGGTGATGGCAATAATCGGATTTGCGGCAATGCTTTTTACTTTTCTTGGAGTCAATTTATTTCTGGAGGGGCATCACAATGAATTTACCCGGTGGTAGCCCTTCAGCTGAAACCAGGCGGATTGCCGCCCGCCGTCAACTGCCGGAAATTGTTATTGCCGGAATAAATCACACCTCCGCACCGGTGGACCTGCGTGAATGCCTGGCCTTTTCCGGAGAAGAAAGCCAGAGCTCCATAAGGGCACTTAAAAGCTGTCCGGAAATCCGTGAAATTCTGATTCTTTCAACATGCAACAGGGTGGAACTGATCCTGACTACTCATGATTTCAAAGGAGCGGTCAAGAGGGTGGAATCCCACATTGCCGGAACCAGGGATGTGGATTTAAGCCGGCTGCGGAAGACAATGTATGTTTACAGGAGCAAGGAGGCTATCCGTCATTTGTTCCGAGTGGCTTCAAGCCTGGATTCCATGGTGCTGGGAGAACCCCAGATTCTGGGACAGGTCAAGACCGCTTATAAAACGGCAGTGGAGGCAAGGGCCACCGGTGTTATTTTAAACCGTCTTCTGCACAAAGCTTTTTCCGTGGCCAAGAAAATCCGAAGCGAAACAGGCATCGGCGACCGTGCGGTATCGATCAGCTATGCGGCCGTGGAACTGGCCCGCAAAATCTTTGGCCGCCTGGAAGACAAGACAGTGCTGCTGGTGGGGGCCGGTGAAATGGCTGAACTGGCAGTGGAGCATTTAAA
>JAABTZ010000381.1 GCA_011389605.1 Desulfobacteraceae bacterium | reverse complement strand
TTCTTCAAAATCGCGCAAGCCTTGATCTTGAACTTTTTACAAAGCCGTCTAAAAGCGACTTTTTACGAGTTCATCAATGTTGAAAGAAAATGCGGGCCTTTTTCATTCTTCCAGCAGCAAAAGATATATTCCGGGCAAAGCTTTCGGCCGGCCCATCACATCAATGAAATAAGCCTGCGCGCCCTGGCTGCCGGACGGATCTCCCCTGTAGTCAACCAGAATTGAACCTTTGGGCCTGGAAAAGTTATACCCCTGCCTGTCATCGATTCCAACCCAGGCCGTAGTTGTAATGTTGCCCGGGCCGGGGGATGCGTTATCAATCCTCCATTCAAAAGGCGATTTCTGATAATCAAAACTTCCGGCCGGCCATGTCCGGGTACCTGAGTCAGTGGAAATAAGCTGATAGTCGAAAACAGAACTTGAAACATCCAGGCCCTGCCAGGCAGCAGGCAGATACCATTCCATTAACGAAGCGTTGTAATCTGAATAAATCAGATAAGGACTGCCCAGAGCCAAAGTGCCGGTTTGCAGGTCAGCCTGTGCCACAACCCATTGATTTGTTGGATTGCTGCCTGCATATAATCCGTAATCATAATTGAAATTTACATAATCATAAGTGCCGTCCTGATCCTGATCAATATAGAGGTCAAATTCAGCAAACTGGTTCTGGGGAACATGCCAGGGCGACCATGTATGAATTGCCACCTCCATCAAATCCCCATAAGTTTCATTATTCCAGCCATAGTCCATTCCAAAAAGCCGGACATCTGCCGGACCTCCCATTGACCCATCCCTTAACGTGCTGTGAATAAGGGCCGGAAACATCCAGAGGTTTGAAGCAACGGGTCCGGTATGGGAAATTGAAACCTCGGCTTCATTGCCTGAACCAGGGTGGGAAATTTTACTTTGTACCTCCGTATCAATACAGGAAAATGGCCTGGGCTGAAAATAATACGGAAGACGCAGCAAATCCCCGCCTCCCCGGGGAGTTAGGGTAATCCATCCATAATATTCCTCAAGAACATGAAAATCAGCAGAAATCTGGGTCATGTCCAGTGAAAGGGTCACCGGTATGATTTGACTGCCTGAGGCCCCGACTGAAACCGAAGACGGAAACGTAAGGTTGATTCCTGCGGTTTCTGATCCCGGGTGGGAAACATGGGCCATATCAAAAGTCTTTGACGCAACCGTCCGGTTAAAAACGGTAATCTGAGCGTCGACTTCCGCATCATCTTCACAACTCATGACAACGCCCCAGTTAATGCCGGCCAGATGATCATCGCCTGTGGCCACAACATTTGACTCCACGGCCCGCCAGGCATCCACCCGGCCTGATCCGCTTCGGGAAACAGGCGTGTCATCGGCAAGGGGCAAAGCCGTGTTCATCATCAAAGCCTTTATTTCTTCAGGGGTCCAGCCGGGCTTATCCTGCAGGATCAATGCTGCCATGCCTGCCACGTGCGGGGCAGCCATTGAAGTGCCGCTCATGGCCACACCCATGCTTCCGCTGCCCATTTCAGCAGCAAATATACCCACGCCAGGGGCGGCCACGTCCGGTTTGAGCTTGGAATCAGTACCCCGGGGCCCCCTGGATGAAAAAGAACCAATCTGGTCTGCCGGAACATATGGATCAACAACCGTGGATATATCATCCTGGGCGCTTATTGTAACAGTCTGTCCGTCTCTTGCCACCAGCAAAACTCCGTCATCCTGGGCAATAGCACCGGCAGGTATGTCAACGGGCAGACCTGCCATGGACATTCGGGTGTTGCCAGCATTATTAAAGATTATCGCGCCAACAGCTCCCAGGGCAGCCGCATTGTTGACTTTATCGGTAAACTGGCAGCCTCCGCGCTGAATAAGGGC
This sequence comes from Desulfobacteraceae bacterium, assembly GCA_011389605.1. Classification (GTDB taxonomy): domain Bacteria; phylum Desulfobacterota; class Desulfobacteria; order Desulfobacterales; family Desulfosalsimonadaceae; genus Desulfosalsimonas. Next base: position 1,681 of record JAABTZ010000381.1, on the reverse strand, counting down.
GATTTTGCCGGCCAAAGCACCGGCGGATACCCCGCTGATGTCACACAACTGGTTATTAACAGCGCCTGCAAGTGATCCGGCATAGCCAAGAGGAGCCGTTACGGGGTCTTCAAACCTGCCGGTGTCATCATCAAATCCTCCCGGCTGATAGATAACAGGATCAAATCCATCACCTTCGATTGTCGGGCCGGTTGCATAGCCGGTGGTACTTGCCGCAACCGAAATAACCCTGTCGGCAACCGCCGGTGATCCGGTTATATAATGGCAATCTCCTGAATTGCCTGCAGATGCCACAACAACAATGCCCAGTTCCGCGGCATTGTTTGCAGCATCCACGCTGGGATCAGGCACCGCTCCGAAATGTGAGCCCAGGGACATGTTAATGACATGGGGATATCCGTTTGCCAGGTAATGCTGTGCCACCCATTCCAGTGCATCCACGGTAAGATCCGTGGATCCGCTTTTACCAAAAATTTTAATTGCCATAAGATCTGCCCCGGGAGCCACTCCGGCACCCAGTTCAGGTGTTTCCATTCCTGCGGCAATGGCTGCCACATGGGTGCCGTGGCCGTATTCATCCAGGGGGTTGCTGTCCGGCAAAGGGATTGCCGAACAAATACCGGCAGCCTCGTCTTCTGCCGAACAGCCTGCGTCATAAAGGGTGCCTGCAAAGTCATAGCCGCCTATAACCTTGCCGGTGGGAAAGGCCCATGGAGAATGCTGGGAAGGATCAATGGCGGCATAATCCTGGGGATCGCCGCTTCCCCCCAGGGAAGCGTGGGTGTAGTCAATTCCGGTATCAATTACGGCAACAACAATGCCCTCGCCGTCCCGCCCGAAATCATTCCACACATCAGAGGCCCGGATCAAAGGAACGCTTGCATCCAGCATAAGCTTGTGAACCGGGGCCGGATGCACGGCCTTTACACCCGGCATTGCGCGGACAGCCTGCAGTTTTTTATACGGAATTCTTGCCTTAAAACCGTTATAAACAGTTGTGTACCGGCTATGGCCCATGCCAGGAACAGCAATCCCCATTTTTTCCATCTCACCAAGAATACCATCCTGGACGTTGAGCAGATGCTCCTGATATGAGGTGATTGCAGCAGAACTCATACGACGGCCCTGCCCTTCTTCCAGCTTTCCGCGGACAGCCACGGAAGGCTCATGGAGTTGAACAATCATCAGACCGTCGCCGTCTAAAAGAGATTCAATGGCTCTGGGAACATGGCCGGTGCGCCGGACAAATTCCTCTGCCGATATCCCGCCGGCAAACATCTCCCTGACCTCTTCGGGCACCTCCATTACATGACCCCTCGGCGTGTTGCCGGACCTGGGAAGTTCCTCTCCCGAGACAGGATCATTACTGACACTAAACAAAACAATCAGAGCAGCAAGGACATAGAGCATAAAAAAACAAGCGGGAAACAGACCTGACATAGTACGTAAAATACGCAGCAGCTTCATTTCAGCTACCTCCATTGGCGGGTCAATAGGGGATGGGATCAATTACCTCAACTGATAAAAATTCATATAGCACCACCTGATCTCTTATGTAAAGCTCATATCCTAAAAATTAATCAGGTAAATTTGACGGCTTCGTAAAAAGCCAATATCTGCGTTACGCGCGATTTTTCAGAATTTCACGTACGGCTAAGTACGCTGTATTCTTCAAAATCGC
>JAABTZ010000380.1 GCA_011389605.1 Desulfobacteraceae bacterium | reverse complement strand
AACATTGTCTTGACAAGCCCCACGTCTTCATGTAAACAACCAGCACTTGCTTGACACGATTTCTCAATCCATTCCAGCAGGCCCCATCGTCTAGCGGTCAGGACGTCGGCCTCTCACGCCGAAAACAGGGGTTCGATTCCCCTTGGGGTCACCAAGTAACTTCAGCCACTTAGACTCATCTCTAAGTGGCTTTTTTTTGCCCTATTACGCCCGCGGGGTAATATTGTCAATATATTTTATATTAGTTGACATATTGTCAATTATTAATAATATTATTTACTGTTTTCGAAGTTTTTTTTCCCTTTATTATTAATATATTGAAATATTAATGTGTCATTTTTAGCAGCTGTAAGGATTGCACTCTTATTTTTACTGAGGTACACCTTTTTGCGATACTTTTGGGCACATTTGGAGAGGATTTGTGGCTGCGAACTGCTCAATGTACCTGGGTCGGGAAAACAGCAAAAGAGCCAGAATCGCAGAGATTCAGGCCGTTTTTTTCAAATAGTCAAAAAGCTCTTTTTGCTCGTTCACAAACTCTACTCCTAATTTGAAACCATTGGTATTGTTGCGGGTGCAGGTATCCATGGATATTACTTTAGCGCTCACCGAAAAGTCCTTCGACCCCATGGACAGGCCTGCCAAGTAGAGATAATTGTCTCCATCTTTCTGGGCCGAGAAAAAAAGATGTTCACCCTCAACCACCACGCTTTGCACAACTATGCAGGCACCACTTTTTGAAATATTGGTAACAACTCCATGCTGCCGTTTGATTGTGACGGCGCTGTTTTTCCTTTTTTGCAGAGCCACCTGAACGGGTACTTCCACCGTGATCCTTCGGCCTCTCAATGTAAATAGCCTCATAGCCACTCCTGCAAAAGGTGTTGTTTCATGATCGTCTTCATGCTCCTAAGGGCTCTGAAGGTTCCAAGTATCCGAACAAAAATCTCGCCGTGGATGATCCGGTCGATGTGTAGCGAGGGTGTGCAACCCACATTAGTTGCCCTTATACTTCTCATCAAATAAACGATATCATGCCCGATTTAATCCTGAAAAACATGTCTTCAAGGTTTCTACTCGTCTTTCGACATGCCCTTTTCCATCTATTTACATTATTTTAAGCACCATTGCAGTGACTGCCACGACCACGTTCCCAGTCTAATTGTTTATTCACACAGCAATTCTATCATTTTTGCAGGTAAAATCATACTTGTCTTTTTTCTGGTCCTTTGGTAAACCTTTTTTGCCCACTGAATGAGTATTCATTTAGTGGGCCGCCCTCGACCGGCCGGCAATGGACCTTCTGGCCATACGTTCTGGTCCCGGGGACGGAAACGCTGAACGGATTTTCAACAAGCTGTCTGTTGATCACAGCCTCTTACGGACAGGTTGATCCTTCGAGGCGGTATTTCCGTAAGACGGCAAGATAAAGGTGGTAAATGCTGCAAACAGGACATTTTGTACAACCATGACTATTCAGCAAAAAGCTGAAGGCCGGGAGTTTACCCTGAACTGTAACTGTTCAGCAGTGCTCCGGGTAAGCGCAGGCTCCGAATGTACGCAAGCAGCCTGGAAAACAATAGAGTACCTATGTTTTCCGGGTTAATCGCCTACAGATGGGGTGCTGCTATAGAGTTGCGTATAACCAAAGAGAAAACAATGACAGTCTCCATGAACACCCCAAATGTATCACTATCTTCCATTAAGAGGATCAACGATCTTAGTGGTGAAAATGTCAAACTGTGCATGCAATGCGGGACATGCACAGCCGCCTGCCCCATGGCTGATGAAATGGATTTCGTGCCACGAAAAGTCATGCACTACAACCAGTTCGGCATGATAGCAGCCATGGAAGATATCAACTCGTACTGGAAGTGCGCTTCCTGCCACTCCTGCAGCGTCAGGTGCCCTCGAGGCATTGATATCGCGAAAGTAATGGAGGCACTGCGCCAGCTGGTTTTGCGCACCAGCAAAAACTACATCGAACCGTCACGGATTCCGCCGGAAAAACTCAAACAGTACCCCGGCATCATGATGGTTGCAGGATTTCGTAAATTAACCAGTTAAGTTGACAAGTGCAGCTGCCACGCTCAGTTGCCAAGCTCAGTTGCCAAGCTCAGTTGCCAAGCTTAGCTGCCAGGTCAATGAAGATAAGGAAAACCAATGAAGATCAGTTATTATCCCGGATGTACCCTGAAATACAAGGCCAGAAACCTGGAAACAGCGGCTCTGGCATCCCTGGAAATTCTGGGTATCGATGTGGAAGAAATGGACAGATGGAACTGCTGCGGTGCCGTCTACTCGCTCACCGATGATGATTTGATTCACATGGTCGGGCCGGTGAGAAATCTCGTGCGCGCCATGGAACAGGGAGCAGACGCAATCGTTACACTCTGTTCCATGTGCTACAACACTCTGGCCCGCGCCAATGAGCTTATGAAAAACGATCCTGAAAAACGTGATACCATAAATCGTTTCATGGACGAAGAGAATGACTACTTCGGTGAACTTGAAGTGCACCACCTGCTGTCCCTGCTTAAAGATCAAGTGGGCTGGCAGGCAATCAGCGAGAAGGTTCAAAACCCGCTCTCAAATCTCAAGCTGGCCTCCTACTACGGCTGCACACTGCAGCGGCCGGCGGAAGTCGGCATAGAACCCATGGGAAGTTTCACCCTGATGAACGATCTTTTTCAGGCCCTGGGTGCCCAAGCCGTGCCTTTTGGCGCTGCCGATAAATGCTGCGGCTCCTACCAGGTAATATGTCAGGAAGAAGGCGAAAACTCTGCCGCCGCAATTATTTTGCAGAATGCGGCTGCAAGCGGCGCCCAGGCACTTGCCACCAGCTGTCCGCTCTGTGAGTTCAACCTGGGAAAACAGCAGGAAGCCCTGCTCGAAAAGGAAAAGATATCCCAGAAAATCCCGACACTCTATTTCACCCAGCTTTTAGCCCTGGCGTTAGGGGTACCCGCGGAACACTGCCACTTTGAGTTGAGCGACGGCGAAGTGCGTCATTTCCTGGAAAACAAGAAAATCCTTGTTGCCGCGTAAGCATCGTTGCAGAAACTTAGAAAACAGGGCAGCGAACACAGTAGCGGCTACTGCAGAGAACACCGGATCAAATAATGGATCCAATACTACAGGTGCTTTCAAAATCCTTTATCAATGGGAGATTTTAAATATGTGTGAAACCACTGCTACCAAACCGGAATTTAAAGTTGCAACGGGAGATCGTGCGATACTCCCCGAAGGGGCACGAACAATCCCAATTTACGTCATGGGGAAAAAGTACGACGTCCCTGAAACCTTAACAATCATGAAGGCGATGGAATTTGCCGGGTTCAAGTTTCTTCGTGGTGCCGGCTGCCGCGGCGGCATCTGCGGCGCCTGCCCGACGGTCTACCGTATGGCGGGAGACTACAAACTGCATTACGGCCTGGCCTGCCAGACCGTGGTTGAACCGGACATGTATCTGGCCCAGATCCCCTTCTTCCCGGCCAACCGTGCCTCATTCAACATAGAGGACATGAGTGGTGCGGCGGATGTCATCC
>JAABTZ010000379.1 GCA_011389605.1 Desulfobacteraceae bacterium | reverse complement strand
TACCATGAATTCCTTGACACTCTCGGCCCGGCGGGACCCCAGGGCCAGGTTGTACTCATCAGTTCCCCTCTCGTCGCAATGGCCCTCGACTATTGCGCACTTATCAGGATTTGCCCTTAGCCACGTGACCTTTGCACGCAATGTATTGCGGGCCTCAGGGCTAAGAGCGGAATCGTCAAAGCCGAAATAGACTTTTTCATTCACAAATTGCTCCCGTGCCTCGGCAGCTTTTTGCTTTGCTTCCTGCTCGGCCTTCTGCCGGGCTGCGATTTCTTCTTCCTCAATGGCGGCCCGTTGCTTTTCTCTTTGCTGTGCTGCTTTTTGAGCTTCAGCAGAAGCTTCGCTTTCGGATATCCCGGATCGGTCTGCCGCATCCCCGGGCCCGGGAGTCTTTTTTCCACAGGAAACAACCATGACAAGGCTCAGCAGTAAGACACACAATAAAATTGGCTTGATATTCACTTTTTCGGGCATTTTGTCCTCCTTTTTCAATGTAAGCAAAAGATCCGGTTTCCCATTATATTTAAAACAAAATATCTAAAAATTTGAAACGCTCAGTTTAGGTTTGAGTTAGTTGCCGGCTGCCGGCGACCAGTCCGGCAGCAGCTGCCTTCCTTCCATCTCCACGAATCTTCGCTGCTCAGTACCCGAGGCGGTCATGACAAAAAGCCGGGAAGGCCCGCTGCGGGTGGATGAAAAAACTATCATGCTGCCGTCAGGAGACCAGGCGGGAGACTCATTGTCGCCTGCCTGACGAGTTAGCTGGTTGATTTCTCCTGTATCTGCATGGATAACAAAAATATCTATCATACCGTCTTTCATTCCGGAATATGCTATCTTATCGCCCAAAGGGGACCAGTCCGGCTGGGTATTGTAGTCCCCCTCATAGGTAAGCCTCTTTATGCGCCCTGAGGATATATCCTTGATATATAGCTGGGGTGAACCTGAACGGCCTGATACAAACACCATTTGTTTGCCGTCAGGGGAAAAGGATGGAGAGACATCCACCCCCCAGCTCTCTGTAAGCCTTCTATCAACTTTTCCCTTACCGGTCAAAAGATAAATCTCCTCGTCGCCCTCAAAGGAAAGGGTTGCAGCCAGTCCGGATCCGTCCGGCAGCCAGGCAGGAGTGATATTGATTCCTTGAAATGAGGTCAGTTTATTTACCTGACGTGACTTTACATCAACCAGGTAAATCTCGGGCCGGTCATCTGTATATGCGGTATAGGCAATGGCGTTTAAATCAGGCCGCCACGCCGGGGACATTAAAATAGGCTGGGGATCGGTGAGCTGCCTGGGATTTTGCCCATCAAAATCGCATACATATAATGATCTGCCTTTGTCATTGGCTCCCACAAAAGCTATTTGACTGTCAAATAACCCCTGGCGGCCGGTCAAACGACGAATCATCTCATTGGCAAAGCGAAGCACCATCCGGCGCTGATCACCGGGCGGACCTGTGTAGCGTTTTCCCACCAGCAGACCTGATCGAAAGGGATCAAAAAGCCTGAACTCCATTTGAAGCACGCCTGCATCATGGCGTACCCCGCCGGTGATCAAAAGTTCGGCGCCAATGTCCCGCCAGTTTTTAAAATTAAGGGCCTCTTCCACAATGCCCTTTTGAGCCGGCTCCTCGAGAAACGCCTCCCGGTCAACCAGTTTAAAATAGCCCGTGAAGGCAAGCGCTTCGGCCAGCTGATCCGCTGCATTTTGTGCAATCCGCTTTTCTTCCGGATCATCCGACAACCCTTTAAATAAGGGTACGGCCAAGGGGATTTTCTTTAAAAACGGCTCGCTTATGTTGATATAATCATATTCCTGAGCCGTGGCCGGACAAAAAGCGATAAACACCATTATCCATACAAGCACTGCTACCTTGAAAAAAACCAGGGATGCCTTGGTCATGAAACCCCTTTTATATTTTTATAGTGTTTGCGCAATAACAGCAAGCCTTTATGGTGCCAGACCGCTGGGCGTAAAACCCAAAACAAGGTGATAGTTCGGATATCCCTCCGGCAGTCTGGGCAAGGGACTTGCTTTCATAACTGTTTTATAGGCCGATTCATCAAGATAGGAATTGCCGGATCGCTTTTCATACCACACATCGGTAACAGAGCCGTCAGGCATTATCTTTATGACCACCCGCGTTTCCAGGCCTTTTCCACCGCCGGCCAGTTCCGATGAAAATGCCCAGTTTTGCTTCATAAGCACGGCAACCTCTGCCTGGTAAATCTCCATGGGGCTGTAATCATCCCTGGCTCCGGAACCTGAACGGTTTGACACCCGGCCGGAAACACGGCCCCGGTGAGCCATATCACCCACCTGCTTTTCCATTTCAGCAATACGCTGCTGCAAAGAACGGGGCCTCTGTTCCTTTGAATCCTCAGAGAGCCGACGGACAGCACCTTCAATAACCTTGTCGGCATCAAAGGTTTTTTTCTTCAGCGAGGTCTTTACAGCAGGCGCAGGCTTTGTGAGTTTATAATCAGAGGCTATCTTTTTTTCAACCCCTGTTTTTACAGGTATTGGTGTTGCTTCAGATTCAACTGTTTCACCGGCTGATTCCGTGACCGCTGACTGATCAGGAAGTTCAGCCACCGCGGCCTGCTCCGGGGCCGTTTCCGGTTCTGCCGCATCCGCCTCATCCGCAGCATCTGTGGAAGCTTCCTGCCCCGGGGGTGCGGGAAGTTCAGGATTAAATCCCACGAGGTCCACCTCAATTGCTTTCGGAGAAATGATCCGGGCTGCCCCGGACTGACCAAATGGTGAAAACACAAGTGCTCCAAGGGCTGCCAGGTGAATCAGCAGGGAGACGGAAAAACATGTAATCCAGAAAACAGGCGAAACCTCGGGCTGGTATGAAGATGTACTACGGTTTTTTTTGGATTTGCCTGTCATGGATGACCCGGATTAATTCTGGTCGTTTTCTTGTGCATCTGCCAGTGGCTCTGCAAGCACGCCCAATCTCTGGACGCCTGCACTTTTAATTTCACTCATTACCATGACCACCTGACCGTAAGACACATTTCTGTCGGCACGCAAAAATACCTCCGGAGATGTCCGGTTTTCAAAAATTTTCTGCAGTTTTTCCCCCAGCTGCCGGGCACCCACTTCCAGATCATTTATGTGAACCCCGCCGTCTTTGTCGATTACCACCACCAGGGGCTCCTGATCGGGATTAAGAGACTGGACGGTTCGGGTTTCAGGCAGGGACACATCCACCCCCTGGACCATCATGGGGGCTGCCACCATGAAAATGATCAGCAGCACCAGCATTACGTCAACAAAAGGCGTTACGTTAATGTCTGAAAGCAGGGAGTTATGCTGACCTTTTACCATCATTTTGCGGCCTCCCTGTAAGCCAGGTAATCGCTTTCCACTATATTTACAAAATCGGAAGCAAAGCTTTCCATCTCAGACTCCAGTATCCGTATTTTCTGGGTGAAATAATTATACCCGATCACCGCGGGAATGGCCACTGCAAGACCAGCAGCGGTTGCCACAAGAGCTTCTGAAATTCCCGGGGCCACCGCCGCAAGGCTGGTTGCCCCCCTTTGATAGGCAAT
>JAABTZ010000378.1 GCA_011389605.1 Desulfobacteraceae bacterium | reverse complement strand
CATCCCCTTATTTCGTGGGACACATGACTTCTGCCATTCCTTTTTTCATGGTTCATCTAAAAACCATTGTTGCTGCATTAAACCAGAACGTGGTCAAGCTTGAAACATCCAAGGTTGTCTCGGTCATAGAAAAACAGGTCATCGCCAAAATTCACCGACTCATTTACGGTCTTCCGGAAAGTTTCTACCTGGAGCATGTGCAAAATACCGAAACAACCCTGGGAGTATTTACAGAAGGGGGAACCACTGCAAATCTCACCGCTCTCTGGGTGGCCAGAAACGCACGGTTTGCCCCGAAAAACGATTTTTCAGGCATAGAAAGCGAGGGCCTGGCAGCAGCCTATCAGGCCTACGGGGTGGATCGCTGCGTGATTCTTGCTTCCCGCCTGGTGCACTATTCACTCAGAAAGGCAGCCGGCATTCTTGGCATTGGCAGCAACAATGTAATACCCGTGGATACGGATGAAAATCACCGCATAGACATTGACGCACTCAAGCATGCCATTGAACAGATAGAGACAAAATCACCAAAGACCTGCATTCTTGCGGTTGTGGGCATTGCAGGGGCCACTGAAACCGGAACTGTTGACCCCCTGGGGCAGATGGCCGATATCTGCCGCCGCCACAAAATCCATTTCCATGTGGATGCCGCCTGGGGCGGTCCAACACTGCTGTCGGAAAAATACAAACACCTGCTGGCCGATATTGAAAAAAGCGACTCAGTGACAATTGACGGGCACAAGCAATTTTACATGCCCATGAGCTGCGGCATGGTCTATTTTCGCGATCCGGAACTTTTAGACGTTATTGCCTACCATTCAAACTATGTCAACAGGCGGGGATCAGTGGATCTTGGCATAAAATCACTTTCCGGCTCCCGGGAGGCCAACAGCCTGATTCTGAATTCCGCCCTGAAAATCATGGGCTCAAACGGTTATGCCCTGCTTATCGACCACGGAATTAAAACCGCTGCCGCATTTGCCGAAGAAATTGAGAAGCGCCCGGACTTCCAGCTTGTCACAAGGCCGGTGTTAAACATTTTAACCTACCGCTATTGCCCTGAAAAAATCCGGCAGGCAATTGAAAAAGCCGGGCAGGATCGCAGGTGCGCCATTAACAGTTGCTTAAACAGAGTCAACCGCGACCTGCAGCGTCTGCAGCGAGAGGCGGGTCGCAGTTTTGTCTCCAGAACCACCCTCCAGTGGGACCCGGCCTGCGGGGAAAACATGGTGGTTCTTCGTGCGGTCATCATGAATCCCATGACCGACATGGATATTCTTGGGGAAATCCTTGATGAACAAGCAGATATTGCCGCCAGCTCCTGCGCCGCTGATCTGCCGGCTGTATAAGCTATTTCTGTCCCCCGGCTTTCCGGCCGCCCAGCTCAAATGCTTTTAAATTGGTCTGGACAAATGGCTCGCGGGTCACCAGGCCAATGGCCTCTTTTATGGAAGATCTGCTCAAAGGCAGCAGGTTTGTGGCTGCCAGGGCACCGAGCAGCACCATGTTTACTGAAAGAACATTTCCAGCCTGCCGGGCCAGGGCGGCTGCATCCAGGGAGATAAGACTTGCGCACTTGGATGCGATCAGGCGGCAGATCTCATCGAGATCCGGATAGACTACCTTTCCGATGGCCGCGGTAAATGGCTGCAAGGATGCGGTATTGGTGATCACCGTGGTGTCGGCATTGCATTTTTTCAAGGCCCGCAGGGCTTCTGCCGGCTCAAATCCCAGCAGAACATCTGCTTCTGCATCCGAGATTATAGTGCTTTTAGCATCTCCGAAAATAAGGGCAGATTCCACCACCCCGCCCCTCTGGGCCATGCCGTGAATTTCGCTCATGCGCAGGGCAACCTGCGAGATTCGGGCGGCTTCTCCCAGCACGCGGGAGGCCAGCAGATTGCCCTGGCCGCCCACGGCCACCATGATCAGTCGGGTTACATCCATTATTTATTCTCCTTGAGCGGCACAATGGCATTTTCCGGGCAGACCTGGACGCATACCGAACAGCCCGTGCACATGGCCGCATCAATGCATACCCGGTCTTCCTTGATATAAAATGCCGGGCATGCAAGATCATTGATACAATTCCGGTGATTGGCGCATTTTTGCAAATCAACCGTAAAGGGGCGCCCGGTTTTTTTCTTCAGATTTTTAACCTGAAGAACACAGTCCTGCTGAGCAATCACCACGGAAACGCCTTTAAAAGCAATGGCCTCTTTCAGGGCAGCTATGCTCTTTTTAACATTATAAGGCCGTATTATACTGACATGGGGGACACCGATTCCCTTTACAAGCGATTCTATGGAAATCCGGCCGTATCCGTCCCGGCCCAAAGCGCCCATGTCCACTCCGGGATGGGGCTGATGGCCGGTCATTGCCGTTGTGTGGTTGTCTAAAATAACAAGGGTCAGGTCATGATTGTTAAACACCGCATTGATAAGACCCGGGATGCCGGAATGGAAAAAGGTTGAATCGCCGATATAGGAAATCACCTTTTCATCCAAAACCTGTGAAAACCCGCAGCCGGTGCCCACAGAAGACCCCATGCAGATCAGAAAATCGCCCGCTGACAGCGGGGGCATAAATCCAAGGGTGTAGCAGCCTATATCATTGGGCTTGACTGTTTCCATCCCCATGGTGGCCTGGTTGACCTCGTAAAAAGTGGCCCTGTGCGAACAGCCCGCACACAGGTTGGGCGGGCGCTGCGGGATTTCATGCACATCCGAAAGATCAAGAAGCAGGGGCGCATCCCATTTCACCCCGAAATAGGCGGCAATTTTATCGCGCACCATGGCAGGATCATATTCAAAAAGCCTGGAGAAAAGATCCCTGGATTTGCCCTTCACAGGCAGGGTCAGACCCTCTTCCTGGGCCAGGGCCTTTAGGGCCTCTTCCATTACAGGTTCGCCTTCCTCGACCACCAGCACCTTTTCACAGCCCCTTAAAAAATCCTTGAGCTTTGCACCGGGCATGGGGTGGGAAAACCCGACACGAAACACCCTGACCTTCTCTGAAATGCCAAGATCATTGACCGCGTCGGCCACGTAATTGTAACTGACCCCGTTTGTAACAATTCCCCAGGGGCCCCGGCCTTCGATAAAATTGTATTCAGATTCGCAGGACAGGGCTTCGGCCTGCTCCAGGCGCTTTAACAGCCGGACATGCAGGTTGCGGGATACAGCCGGTACGGTCACCAGATGAAACGGGTCTTTGACAAAGCATCCTTTTGTCTTTGGCGGAGTGATTTCTCCAAACACCACCGGGCCCGTGGAATGATTGAGCCGGGTGGTGGTGCGAAGAATAACAGGCTCCTGCAGTGTCTCGGACAATTCAAATGCATAGGCCATAATCTGCCTGGCCTCGTCCACGTCAGAGGGCTCCAGAATGGGAAGGCCCGAAAGCCTGCCGTAATACCTGTTGTCCTGCTCGTTTTGGGATGAAAACATGTAGGGATCATCGGCGGTGAGAATCACAAGGACCGCCTTAACGCCCACGTAGGCCAGGGTCATCAGGGCGTCGGCTGCCACGTTCATGCCCACGTGCTTCATTATGCACATGCTGCGCACACCTGCATTGGCC
>JAABTZ010000040.1 GCA_011389605.1 Desulfobacteraceae bacterium | reverse complement strand
TATGAAAGAAAACGGTTCAAACGACCGGTCTGATTATTCTGGATCAACGCTTTTGCCCGCCCCACAGCAGGTGCCACGTACGACCCACCACAAATCCGCATACTCCTCCGGCGCCAAGAAGCAGCAGATTCCAGATATCCCCCCAGGATTCGGTGTCGATATAGGGCTCTTGAACTTTAAGTCCGGCTTCTTCTGCAAATTGCTCATTGACTGATTCATCCATTCCCGTGAAAAGGGGCGCATCCGCCTTCTGAACAACAACACCTGCATTCAATTGCCCTGCCGCATTTCGCTCTCCACTCCAGCCATACTCGACCCTGGCGAAACTTCCTGCAAGCAACACGGCAAAAACCACAGCACCGACAGCCGCACCGGGCACCGATTTCCGCCGGCCTCCGGTCACCCCCAATTCCTCCAGGACCTCGGGGCGCTGCTTGTTTGCATAGTGCAGAGCTAAACCGGTCAGAATCATTTCCCCCAGAGCAATGGGTACCTGGGTTGGCAAGTAGGCCGAATAGATGGCAACCAGATAACCTGCCAGCGAATACTGGGGGTCCGGGGCACCTGCAAAAGCCAGCCCCAGAATCAGGCCCGAAGAGGCGTAAACCGCGATGTTTCCGATCAATCCCCCGGCCATTCCGGCGGTCCAAAGGGGCAAACCGAGCAGGCGCATCAGCCTGAAGACTCCCCACCCGAAAAAACATCCGAAAAAACCCAGGGCGACCACATTGGCCCCCCAGGTGCCAAAACCACCGTGGGCAAAAAAGGCCGCCTGGAGAAGCAGGCTCGCACCCGCCAGGGCAAAACCGATGGATGGACCAAGCAAAATAGCCACCAATGGCGTCCCACAGGGATGAGAGCAGGTTCCCGTAAAAGCCGGAATGGGAATAAGGGAGATAAAAAAAATAATGGCTGCTCCCATCCCCAGCAGAGGTTTGTTCAGGGGAGCCTCCCTGACGAAACGCTTCATTCTGAAAACGCCCAGACTGACCAGGCCCACCCCGGCGGCGGAATAAAGAACAGCGGTACTGCCAGTAATAATGCCTTCGGTTATGTGCATGAGCTCACCCCTATGCTTTTACTCAAATTAACGGCACCGTAAAAAGTCGATTTCGGACGGCAAAGTAAAAAGTTCAAGATCAAGGCTTGCGCGATTGTCGAAAAATGCAGCGTACTTAGTCGTACGTGAAATTTTGAGGAATCGCGCGTAACGCAGATATTGGACTTTTGACGGCGCCATCAAGGTTGCGGAGTTCTAATCTTCTTGAGGCCACTTGTCCACCAGCCGGTCTCCGGTGAAGTAGCAGAAACGGTCCCACTCGAATTCCCGGAATGAAACTGGGCACTTAAGCTTGACCTTGCGGTCGGTAACCCCGATTACCTCCCAGTCTCCCATTCTTTGACCGGAAGAAATGTGAATTTTCTGCCCGACTTCGAAGGGGTAAGGCGAAAAAAACGTTACGCTGTAATTATCCATTTCCTATTCCTATCTCTAATCCTTTCAAGATTTAATCTCTTCAGGCTCGTGGCCTATACCTGCCATCTGAAAACATATTTTTTACGAGAGCATAAAGTTTTCAGGCCTGGAGATGAGCCCGCTTAAAAGAGTTATCTTGTCCGGCCACGTTATCTACATATATAATAAATTTCTGCTCCAGCGCAAACAAATCATCTTCAGCGTAAACAAATCATCTCCCTTTTTCTCATAAATAAACTTTTGGACGATTTACATCCCCGGGCATGGATAATAGATTCAAATTGAACATATCATTCGTGAAGTCTCAAAGCGCATCAAGGCAACCAGTCCGAAGCAACAAAATACCAAAAGGAGGCACCAATGTTTAAAATCGGCGGGGAACAAAAAGTATGCGAGGTCGGGGGGGTCAAAGTCGGCGGACAACCAGGGGAATACCCCTGTGTATGCGTCAGTTCGATTTTCCAGAAAGGCGACAAGGTCTTCACGGGTAAAAGAAAGGAGGGCTTTGACGAAGACCGGGCCAGAAATCTTCTCAAAACCCAGGAGCGCTTATCCGAGGAAACCGGGGTTCCCGGCATGGCCGATATTGTGGCCAATACCGGTGCTGAATTCAAGACATTTATCGACTTCGTAAGCGAAAACAGTTCCATGCCATTCTGCGTAGATGCCTGGGTGCTGAAACCCAAGCTGGAGGGTGCGGCCTATTGCGCCGAAAAAGGGCTGCTGGACCGGATGTTTTACAACAGCCTTACTGTCTGGGAAAAGGATCTGGAAACCGAGATCAAAGAGATCGCAAATATTGGAGTCAAGCATGTTCTCCTTGTGTCCTTTGATGACACCGATATGATGCCATCCGGCCGGATCACCGGCACGCAGAAACTTTTGGATGCCATTGACAAAGTCGGGGCAAGCTTCGAAAGTATCATAGTGGACACCTGCGTGATGAACGGCCCGGCCACTGCCTTCTGCGGCATTGCCAACCGGATGATTAAGGAGAAGTGGGGCTTCCCCGCTGCCAGCGCACCGAGCAACGGTTCCTACATGGATCTGAAACGGTTCAAGGACATGTGGGAATTCAAGGGATGGTCGGCCACCGATTCAGCACTGGAATCTCTGTCGGCCTTTTTCTACCACGACATGATTTTTTCAGGCCCCATGGCTGGCGCCACTCGAATCATGCCGGCAGTTGCCGAAGCCGAGGCGTTTCTGGCCACGGCCGTTTATGCCGAAAACCGGACCCTGCCCAAGGATCCTAATCATCCGCTCTTCAAACTCTTCCCGGATTTTGTGGAGCAGATAAAGCAGATGGGATAATTCAAGCACCATTTCTCCGCTGGTCTTTTCCTGACCGGGGGGACAGGCACTACTTTATGAAAGGAGAACAAACTATGTCCGAACTCAGTCCCAAGGAACGAGTATTGCGTCTTCTGCGAAAGGAACCAATCGACACCATGCCATTTTTCAGCGGCATGGGAATGGTTGTCATGCCGGGAATTAAAGAAGGTGGATTCAACTTTCCCACGATCCATACCGATGCCGAAAGAATGGCCTGGTCGGCCATTTACTCCGCCCGGTGGATGGGCATGGATTGCGTGGTAATCCCTTATGACATGACCATGGAATCCGAGGCCATGGGCAATACCATCAGCCTTTATGAGGACTCAGAGGATATCCTGTATCCCACCATTCCCAATAAAATCTGGTCCACGTTGGATGAAGTTGATATACCGGACAGGATCTGGGAAAAGGGCCGCTTGCCGATCATCCCTGAAGCCATAAAGATCATCAAGGAAAATGCTCCGGAATTGGCTATCGGCTGCTGGCAGCTCGGACCTTTCACACAGGCCGGCCAGATCCTGGAACTTGATCTCATGCTCAAGGGTGTTTTCAAGCAACAAGCAAAAGTGGAGGAGGTTCTTGACAGAATTACCGACATGATTATTGATATCGGAAAACACCTGCAAGCCTCCGGGTGCGACTACATTACCCTGCGGGAACCCGGTGTGGCCGCTGATCTACTGAGTCCCCGCACCTTCAAGGAAATCATCAAACCTCGCCTTAAGCGTATTCTGGATGCATGGCAGTCGCCCAAACTGCTGCACATATGCGGCCAGACCGAACCGCTGCTGCCCTTGATGGCCGAGTGCAACCCAGACGGAATTACGGTAGACATCAAATGTGATGTGCGAAAGGGGCGGGAAATACTGGGGCCGGATGTTTTATTCATGGGCAATGTGGATACCTACAAAATGACCTGCGATCCGGAAACACCGAAGCAGACAGCAATAGACCATATCAAGGATATCATTGACGGCGGGATGGACGCAGTCATGCCGGGATGCGACCTGTGGCCCGATATTGTCGAGGAAAACATGAAAGCTTGTGTGGACACGACCCACGAGTATGGAAAGAAACCAAGCCCGGCCGTCGGCCGTCTATAAACACCAATACATGCCGCTGTCACAGGCGGTCAATAAGAAAATCGCAAAGGAGAAAAATCAATGGCGAGCAAAGAAGAACTTCTGGAACAGATGAAAAACGGGGTTGTGGAATACGAGGAAGACACCGTCAAAGAGGGTGCACAGGCATGGCTGGACGATGGCTTTGATGCCCTTGAGGGCATCATGGACGGATTGGCAGCCGGCATGGAGGTCGTGGGCGAGCTTTACGACAAAAACGAATATTTCGTCCCGGAAGTGCTAATGTGCGCTGATGCTCTTTATGCCGGACTCGATATCCTGCGCCCCCACGTCCCTGAGCAGGGAACCGGGCCCAAGTCCCAGGTGGTCATCGGCTCCATCCAGGGCGACGTTCATGACATCGGCAAGAACCTTGTGAAAATGATGTTCGACGTTGCCGGATGGGACGTTCATGACCTGGGCCGGGATGTTCCGCTGGAAGACTTTGTTGAAAAGCAGATGAGCACCGACTCGGAGGTCGTGGCCATGTCTGCCATGATGACCACCACCATGCTGGGAATGAAAAAAGTCATCAAGATGATCAAAGAGAAGAACCCGAATGTGGCCATTATGCTTGGTGGGGCTCCTGTTACCAAGGATGTGGCCAATCTGTTCGGTGCAGACGGCTACGCCGAATCAGCCGGTAACGCCGTATCCGAAGGAATTAAGATGATAGGAAGGTTACGCGAAATGCAAAATGCGTAACAGACCATTCACTTCTCCGCCCGGGGCAGACTCCACGCGGCCCCGGGCATGGAGAGCCCTTGGTCAATTCGAGCGGACCCGGGATATACAGATCAGGAAACAGGAGGACATCTTCGCATGAGTGACAGCAAAGACGACAAAGCCACGATCATCTTTCAGCCCTCCGGCCGGAGGGGTGAGGTGCCGAAGGGTATAAATATTATTGAAGCATCCCGCATGCTTGGAGTTGATATCGAGGCATTGTGCGGTGAAAAAAAAGTGTGCGGCAAGTGTATTGTGCGGGTGGAAGAAGGCCATTATGAAAAATATAACATCACTTCCAGCAAGGAAAACGCCAGTTCATGGCAGGAGGAAGAGGAAAAGTTCATTACCGCTGCAGGTAAAGAAAAGGGATTTCGCCTCGGCTGTATGGCCAAGATCGAGGGGGACATGCTGATTTTCGTACCGGAGGAATCCCGGGCAGGCAAGCAGGTGGTCAGCAAGGCGGCCCGTGATATCGATATCGATGATGACCCCACGGTTCGCGTATATTATGTACAGGTGGATCCGCCCACGTTCGAAGATCCCACCGGCGATTTCGAACGGATCTGCAATGGCCTGGAGCGGGAGTACGGACTGACAGGCCTGACCTGCGATATTTTTACCCTGCGCACGTTGCCCGATGCATTGCGGGAAGGTAAATGGGCAGTAACAGTCAGCGTCTGGAACAGCAAGGAAATCATCCGCATCCGGCCCGGAAGGGTAGAAAAAGCTTACGGACTGGCCATTGACGTGGGTACCACAACGGTGGCGGCCTATTTCTGTGATCTGACCACCATGAAGGTGATCGATACCGTCTCCATGATGAACCCGCAGTGCAAGTACGGCGAGGATGTCATGGCCCGAATCACCTACCACATGACCAGCGAGAATGGTCTTAAGAAGATGAGTGACGACATCATCGAGGGACTAAACGAACTCATCCAAAAGGCCGTTGACGCCACGCATCCCCCAAAGAAAAAAAAGAAAAAGAAAAAAGGAGAGGATTCCGAAAAGTCCTCCGGCATTATTGAAGACGGTGAATTCATGGAAATTGTCGAAGAGGGTAAGGAATATCTGCGCCTCTGCCGTGAAGACGTTGAAGACATAACCATCGGATTCAATACCGCCATGCACCATATCCTGCTTGGACTTAATCCGGAATACGTTGGCATGGCGCCCTTTCCGCCGGTTATCCATCACAGCATGGACATTAAGGCCCGGGACATTGGGGTGAATATCAACCCCTCGTCCTATCTGTTCGTTCTTCCCATTGAAGCCGGTTTCGTTGGCGCTGACAACGTGGGCGTGCTGCTCTCCGAGGACCCCTACAAGCACGAAGAAAATCAACTGATCATCGACATCGGCACCAACGGCGAACTGGTGCTTGGCAACCGGCACAAGCTGATCTCCTCCTCCTGTGCCACAGGTCCCGCCCTGGAAGGCGCGCAATTGTCCTTTGGCATGAGGGCTGCTCCCGGTGCCATGGAACGGATTAGTATAGACCGGGAGACCAAGGAGGTGGACTACAAGGTAATCGGCCGGGATGCATGGCGCAAATTCTCCGAGCCCGAAGAGATGAAGGCCAAGGGTATCTGCGGTTCCGGCATCCTGGATGTTCTGGCTGAACTTTACACGGCCGGTGTTATCACAAAAAGTGGCGTTTTTAACAAAAAAGAATTAAAGGATTGTGAGCGGTTCCGGAAAAATCCGGACACCAAACAGCCTGAGTTCGTACTGGCCTGGGCAAAAGAATCCAGCATTGATAAGGATATCGTTATCACCCAGAAGGATATCCGGCAGATCCAGCTTGCCAAGGGCGCACTGTACGCCGGATGCAAGCTGATGGTCAAGCGGATGGGCCTGGAAAAAGTCGATGTTGTCAAGATCGCCGGCGCATTCGGGACCCATGTGGACCGGACCAAGGCACTGACCATGGGATTGTTTCCGGACTGCGAGATTGAAAAAATTGTGGGTGTCGGCAACGCGGCCGGCGACGGTTGCCGGGCGGCACTTCTTGATAGAAAAAAACGAGTGGAGGCCAACTGGTGCTCCCGAAATGTGGAATACATCGAATTGACTGTGGAGCCCACCTTCCAGCAGGATTTCATGGAAGCCATGCAGCTGCCGCATATGAAGGATGAATTCCCACACCTGCGGGGCGTGGTACCAGACGATATCCTGGATCAGTGACACCCCCGGGAATAGATGTAAATCTGACCACCGGCAGGGACGGATCGAATTCCCCCGGCCGGTGGCAGCCAATTGCTTACTCGACAGGCAAGGCAATGGATGCTGCGATACCAGAGACGATCAAGTCTGTATGCATGAGCGTGAATCCCGGAATCTGCGGTTTTCCATGCCGTATCCTGGTCCGGAAAAATGGTCGGAAAACGGCCACTGTGGAAATCCTTTCCTGTGAATGCAAACAGATCCGGCGGCTGTCTGAGCAACTGAGTGAGCTGAGCCTGAAAGACCTCTTCCTTCCCCTGAGCCGAAACCCCGTATATGTAGCAGCTGAAAAATCCGGCTGTCATGCCTCCTGCGGAATTCCAGTGGCTATTGTAAAGGCCGGTGAGGTTGCCATGGGCATGGCTCTGCCCATGGACGTAGAAATCCGGTTTCATGATTGCACCGAACCGTCACATCCTGCACCGGATTTTTCCAATGCAGACAGGGACTGAAATCATGGAGAAGAACAAGATCATCCGATTCAATGATGATAAGGGCATCTCGGATCATCTGCTTCACAGACTGCTGGATAAAAGCAGAAAATACGGATTGAGCGATGTGATTCCGTTCAGCGTGTCAGATATCGTTGTGGCCCAGTGGGTTCACCTCAAGTGCCGCTATGGCTGCAGCCAGTACAACACCAACTGGTGCTGCCCGCCGGCTACGCCCAGCCCGGATAAGGTGCAAAAAATCCTGGATGAATACAGCACCGCGCTGCTTTTGGCGGGTACAAGAAAATGTCCTGATTTTTACCGAAACAACAAACGCAAACGGGCCATGCAGGTCAAATGCTGGAAAGGAACGGTGAGCCTTGAACGGATGTTGTTTCTGGCCGGCTACTACAAAGCCTTCAGTCTGGTGGGAGAATGCTGTCCTCTTTGCCAGAACTGCTCTTACCCTGAGGATTGCCAATTCCCCCAGGAGAAAAGACCCTCGGTGGAATCCTTTTCTATCGATGTGATCGGGACTCTTTGCAATGTCGGGATTGAAACAGCAGTGGCCGCAAACGTTGGGGACTCTTTCAGCTACTACGCCATTATTCTGCTGGAATAAACAGTTGCCCCACTATCTCATAACAGTCTCCGATCGTAAAGGAGGTGAAACGACTAAAAGGAGGTGAGTCGGAAAAAAGGAGGTGAAACGATTAAAGAAATTTTGTCGCGGAATCGGAATATTAACCACTACAAAAGGAAAGGAGCACCCTCATGGCAAAACAGATGTTGATTGATGCCTATCGAGGAAAAAAGACAGCTAAGGCACCATGGGTACCTTATGCAGGGGTCCACTGCGCATTTCTCATCGACGAGCCTGCCGATAAAATGCTCAAGGATCCTGAACTGCTTGCCAAAGGAGTGGTCCATACGGCCAAGCGATACAAGGCCGATGGGATACCACTCGTATTTGATCTTTCCGTGGAGGCCAACGCTGCGGGATGCAGCCTGAAGTGGTGGGGCGACAATGTACCGTCGGTGTCTAACCACCCCTGTTCCAAAATGCAGTCGCCGCGTGAAGCCGGCCTCGGGTTGCCGACCAAAGATTCAGGCCGGTGGCCGGTGCTTTTTGAGGCTGCCAGAATCGCCAAACCCCAGTTGGAGGAACTGGACTGCGCATTGATGGGACTGTTCTGCGGGCCCCTGACCCTGGCCTCCCATCTTGCAGGAGTGCGGATTTTCACCGATGTTTACAAAAACAAGGAATTTGCTGCAGAAGTCTGCAAGTTCGCCGGCGAAGTCGGAGCAAAATCGGCTGAGTTCTATGCCGAAATGGGGTGCGATATCATCGCCAATGTGGATCCGGTAGCCTCCCAGATCAAGGCGGAGACCTTCCGGGAATTTGTCACACCCAACTCCCAGGCTGCCAACAAAGTTATCAAAGACGCAGGGTTGACATCATCTTTTTTCATCTGCGGAGATGCAACTAAAGTGATGGAGGAGGTCTGCAAGATTGGTACTGATGGGTTTGCCATTGACGAGCAGATGAACATGAATTTCATCCGGGATCTCGCCCTTAAGCACGGAGTGGGTTTTGGCGGAAATCTTAAGCTCACGCTGGCGCTGAGTCTTGGCCTGCTCTCGCCCCGGGAGGATGCCATCGTGAGTCTTGCCGCAGGAGGTCAACACGGATACACGTTCGCCCCTGGCTGAGACATGCCCTACGATGTTCCGGTGGAACATATGGATCAAGCCATCGAAGCCAGAGACTGGTTTGAGCAATACTACACCAAGTATCCTGACTCGTGGTAACCATTTTGAAAAGGAGTATTAACCATGTCGGATGAAAAAATTACCATTGATGTACTGACCCTGGACAGCGTGCAATGCGCCGCCTGCGGATACATGATGGAGTCCATTGCCGCCATGCCCAAAGATGTTCAGGACATGATCGTTTACAAGGAATGGTCCATCAAGAACCAGGACAGCGTGGCCAAGTTCCAGGAGCTCGGGGGCAGAGTGCTGCCGACCATCTGCATCGAAAGCGATCTGGTGTTCGAAAGCATCATTCCCCAGTATGAAGAGCTGATCGATGAAATGGCCAAGCGGGCGCCCAGCCAGGAGATTAAAGATCGTCTCATCTCGCTGCGGGAAGTTGGATTCAATTTCGACGACCTCGCAGAGAATCTGGAAAAAGCCGGGTCCGGGATGTCGACCCGGACAGACTCCAAAAGATCATAGTCAATCTCTCAAGTATGCACAGGTCCGGCTTTCCAGTGGGGAAGGCCGGACCAACCCGCTAAAAGGATTTCCGATATCATGGACATCTATACCGCCCTTGAGCATTTAAGGGCATTTATTCTTACCCATGATCTGCCTAGAACCGAAATGGCTATGTTTGGTATCCGGTGTCCCTATTGTGGCAAATCAGACCGGATCCGCGAACTGGAAACCCCCGAATATCTTGCCGGGGTCCTGGAGGCAGAAGATATAGAAACTTATGCCAATCTCTGGCAACGGCTTGGATCAATGTCTGCTTTGCTCGGCGTATGCAAGTTCTGCAGAAATCCGGTGCAGCTGTTTTCCGACCCTCCGCATGCCGAGGCCATAGATGATAGCCCGTAGCCGGGAAAAGCCCTTAATCCAATCTGATCAAGGAGAATGAATCATGAAAATCGAGGTGTTGGGGATTGGCTGCGCCCGGTGTGACCAGCTGTATGACAATGTGCTTAAGGCGGTATCGAATATCGATTCAACAGGCACAATCGATATAAAAAAAATTCAGGATGCCCAGGAGATTGTAAATGCAGGTGTTTTCATGACCCCGGGCCTTGTCATTGACGGCTGTGTTGTATCCACTGGCAAAGTCCTTTCTCCGGAAGCGATCAGCGAGCAGATCCAGGAGAGGATAAAATAAGGAGGCAAAGCTCATGGCGGATATCACTCAAGTCTACCTGATCACTGGGTTTCTCGGCGCGGGGAAAACAACATTTCTCAACCGCATCATCAACGTTTTTCCCAAAGACCGGAAGCTGACGCTTCTGGTCAACGAGTTCGGAGAGATCGGAGTTGATGGCCACCTGGTAGAGGGCGACGATATCGACATGATGGAGATCAGCAAAGGATCCATCTTCTGCGTTTGCGTGAAGACCGATTTCATTAAGGGTCTGTACGAACTCCACACCACGGTTGAATCCGACGTGCTGCTCATCGAATCGAGCGGGGTTGCCAATCCCGCGGATCTTAAGAAGGATCTGGCCCTGCCGATATTCAACAACCGTTTTCAGTTTAAAGAACAGTTCTGTCTTATCGATGCCGCCTTTTTCCTTGATGCCTATGACGTGTATGCCTCTTTGGAAAAGCAGATCGCCTCGTCCACTGTGTTTATTATCAACAAGACAGATATGGTCACAGCCGAACGAATCTCCAAAACCAAGGAGGTCATCCACCAATTCCATCCGGATCCGGTGTTTTTTGAAACCACCTACAGCGACATCCCCCTGGACCGGTTCTTTGATTTTGACGCCGGAGAGGCATCCGGCTCAGGGCAGCAGGAGGCCCTCCGGAATGCAGTATTGTCACCCGAAGAACTGGATACCTTCATCGACGAACTCCTGGACAGCCCTGATCTGGAGATAACCCCCCCCGACATTCTTGTGTCAGCTGCATATCAATGGGAAGGAGCGGATCCGGCGGAAATCGAACAGATGGCCAGAAACCTGCCGGCCGGCCTGGTACGGGCCAAGGGATTTATCACGCACGGGGGTACACAGCAGGTCTTCAGTTATGTGATGGGCGACTGGAGCCTTACGGAGTCAAAAGTTTCCCCCGGTCGCATAAAGCATCAGAATGTCCTCGTTTTCATTGGACCCCCGGAATCGATTCAGCAACTGGAATCTCTGACGCAGAAAGGAAAATGGGCGCCGTTGGGAACTTATCAGCCTTACGAACACTGACGGCCACTGAACTCTGACACCCCTGGAAAAGGGGGAAGGAAAACAAAAAATGTCTAAAGCCGGTATTGACATCATCGTCGTAGGGTCCGGCCCAGCCGGAAGCACAGCAGCGATCTACGGCCAGCGCTTGGGTATGTCAACCATTGTGTTCGGTGATACACCGGGGGGCAATCTCTATATGGTCAGAAGCCTGAAGAATTATCCCGGCTATGCTGAAGGCATCAGCGGAACGGAATTCGGTATCAAACTT
The DNA here is from genome assembly GCA_011389605.1 of Desulfobacteraceae bacterium. Taxonomy (GTDB): domain Bacteria; phylum Desulfobacterota; class Desulfobacteria; order Desulfobacterales; family Desulfosalsimonadaceae; genus Desulfosalsimonas. Next base: position 415 of record JAABTZ010000040.1, on the reverse strand, counting down.
TTCCAGCAGGCACAGGGTGAAGGAGCACAGTTTACCATGACACGGCTGGCAAGTGTCAGCCGGACCGAAGAGTCTTTTCAGGCCACGGACAGCAATGGAATGAGCCACACTGCCCAAGCGGTTGTCATTGCCAGCGGGAGGACACCCACAACACTTCCGGATCAGGACAGACAATTGAAAGGAGTCGGTTTCTGCTCCGTGTGCGATGGGCCGCTTTTTAGAAATCAACAGGCCACCCTCGCGGTTGTGGGCAGTGACAATGCAGCCGCCCAGCACGCACTGACTCTGTCGGATATCGCCGAAAAGGTTTATTTGATTCACCGGAGCTCAAAAGGGAGAATGGATGCCGCCCACACCACGATGCTTACCAACGCCGTAAACATAGAGATCCTGTCCGGAACCGAGGTCATAGATC
>JAABTZ010000039.1 GCA_011389605.1 Desulfobacteraceae bacterium | reverse complement strand
GCCTCGCATAGTTAACTATAGCGAATCTGCATCTTCCTTGTATCTGCGGCAAACTTGAAAATCGCTCAATTTAGGTTATAATTTCGTTAGAGCATAAAAAAGGGTTTTTCTTGCACACCAATACAAAAAAACTGCTTTACTCCAGGCGCTTTGCATACGCTGTGTACCGGTTGATCCGGATATATTCGGCCACCTGCCGGCTGCAGGTGATTAATGAAGCCTCCTGGCAGCAGCATATTGACGCGGGCGGAAAAGTGCTGTTCTGCGTCTGGCACCAGCAGTTTTTCTCCCTGATCCGGCCCTTTAAGGCCTATGAGAAATACCGCCCCGGACTGATGATCAGCCGGAGCCGGGACGGGGAAATGATTGCGGCGGTGGCTCAATACACGGGCTGGCACACGGTGCGCGGATCTTCTTCCAGGGGCGGGCGCACGGCATTGTCGCAGATGATCCGGCACTTGCAGGAAAACCGGCTCGGCGCCCATATTTTAGACGGCCCCAGGGGTCCTGCAGGGGTGGTGAAAAACGGGGCCGTCAAAATCGCAGCTGACAGCGGGGCGCGGCTGGTGCCCGTGTATGTCAAGGCCGATGCCAGGTGGATCTTTAACAGCTGGGACCGGTTTTTTGTGCCCAGGCCGCTGTCCCGGGTGCGGATCATCTTTGGCGAAATGCTCCCGCAGATCCCGCACATAACCGATACAAACACGCTTGAAACCTGGCGCAAGTTTCTTGAAGACCGCATGCGCCCGGCGCTGGTGCGCTGAGCAAAACCATCAAGTGTTTTTGCCGCCCACCACGGCCTGCAGCCGGGCCACCATCTGCCCGGGCTCCGATTTGCAGGATATCGGTTAGCTGCACAACAATTGCAACGGACATCCTAAAAACATCATCACCCGGGATAAACTGCTTGATAATGTCATGGGGGATATCAGATTATGGAAAAAAATCAAATACCTACAAAACCGTTTGGAGCAACCGGCCAACCGGTAACCCGTGTGGGGCTTGGCGGCGAAGGCGTTCTGAGAACCACCGGCAGGTTCGAAGATGCCCGCGCAGTCATTGATGCTGCTGTGGACCAGGGCATAACCTATTATGACAGCGCACGGGTTTATTCAGACAGTGAGCTATACTATGGCAGGATGTGGAAGCACAATCCGCAGCAAAGAAACCGGCTTTTTCAAACCAGCAAATCTGCGAGCAGGGACAAAAAGGGCGCGCGCAAAGACCTCGAAGAAACCCTTAAGCGGCTTCAAACAGATTATCTGGACCTGTGGCAGATCCATGACGTTCGAACCACGGGGGAGCTTTCGGCCATTTCCGGGCCCGGCGGCGCTCTTGAAGCCTTTGTCGAGGCCAAGGAAGAAGGCAAAATCCGGTTTATCGGGGTGACCGGCCACCATGATCCCGACGTGCTTACCCTGGCGGTTCAGCAGTGGCCCGTGGATTCGGTTATGATGCCGATCAATCCCGTCGAGGAGATAATCGGCGGTTTTCTCACCCAAACACTTCCGGCGGCCCTGGATAAAAACACGGCTGTGATCGCAATGAAAATCTTTGGCGGGGGCCATTATGTTGCCCCGCATCTTGGAGTGACCCCGGAACTGCTGCTGCGCTATGCTCTTGGCAAGCCCATAACCGTGGCCATTGCCGGCTGTTCAAACGTATTTGAAGTTCAAACTCTGGCTGATGCCGGGCGAACTGCGAAACCCCTTGATGATACGGAACTGGGCAAACTTGTGGAGCCTTTCAAACAAAACGCCCGGAAACTGGCTTTTTACCGGGGTGTGATTTAGGTATTCGCCGTTTACACGAACTGCAACAGAACATGATCCAAGGAGCTGGCCGCCGAAATGGCGCCGGAATGGCCATTGAAATCGTTGCGGGGGTTTCCGCAGCAATGATCGATTTGATTCAAGGGGAACAGGCTGGCGCTGTGGTGGAGGCCGCCCCCCTAAGCCTATCAACTGCAAGCCACCATTGCCAAAGCCTGCCAAGAAACCCGCATCCGGCTGTTGGGTTATCAAGGACCCGGTGTACCTTGCCGGTCAAGGGATTTTCACCGCAATGGCTGACGTGGCGTTGATGGCCGAGTCAAAAGAAGCTGTCGAACAGCACCCTTTCGCAGGCGTGCCGGCGCGCCGACTCCACTTCCGGTAGCAGCACCATTCCCACATATTTGACGAAGCGTTCCGGATTGGTAACCGGTTGAAGATGGATGCCGGCCTCCCTGGCGGTTTCATATACATCGATTCCGGATCCTTCCATGGAGGGGCGCGCCATGTCCGGATGCCGGCAGAGGCCGCCCTCGGGGCAACTTACGCACACCGGGCAGGGGCCGGCGCCGAAAGCCAGGGCTTTGTGCAGCCCGGCCAGAAAAGCCCGCTTTTCAAGGGTCAGAAGCTGGTCGTGAAATTGCCTGCCCGGCGGTGTGGAGACCACCAGCAGGGCCCATCGATACTCGGCCAGTATCTTGGCCATAGCAGCATGGTCGATGCCGTGCGGCGGGCACATACGATTACGCCCGTAGCCGGCGCAGCCGTATCGGCATTTTTCACGGGACAACGTCGCAGTGCGGACCTGATCTGTGCGAACCAGTTCCGCCCGGGAAAAGCCTAACTGTAGAGCAACTGCGGGCCACACCTCGAGCTTCGATCGGTCTTGCAATACCTCCGGCAGCATTTCTTCCACACGCTCTGACCGGCCAGCCAGCAAAAGGGTGCTGTCACTTTCCAGGTCCTGCACCAAAAAGTGAGGCATCCCGGCGGCGCGCAACCACTCGATCACCTTGGCGGCCGGCTGGCAACCGCCATCAAATGTGTTGAGCATCATGTTGAGATCGTACAGTGCTCCTTTGTGAGGCCGCCGTCCGGTGCGGTCGGGGAAGTAGTCGTGAATCAGCAGTATGCCTTCAGGAGCGGTCAGATCTACTGCCTTGATCAACAACTGTCGGGCTGTTTTTTCTGCGTAGGCATGCAGAAAATTACCCAAGAGTACCAAGCCGAAAGACGTTTTCCCTGTAAAATCATGGTTACGGAAATCGCCTTCGACAACCCCGATGCTATGCCAGTCTCTTTGCTGGGGATAAAGACTACGGGCGACATCAATTACCTCCGGCAGATCATGTAAGATCGCCGTCACCTGCCGGCCGATCGCGGCTTGCGATCGCACCAGCTCCCGGCAGAGCGCACCACAGCCGCCGCCCACATCCAGAATCGGTCCGCACCACGAATCCGGGTTCAGAATGCCAACGATGTCACGGGACTTAAGCCGCGCCAGGCGGTCCATGGCTCGCACATAGTGAAAATTGCGGTCTGCATAATCGCTGCCGGCGTTCAGGGCAGCCGGATCTTCGAGGCGATCCGGCAGGGCCAGCTCTTGGGTCAGGCCGGACCAGCCGGTCTGCATGTTACGACGGTAAAGAATGAAACCACCCATGTAATCCGGCTGATCATAGAACCAGTCTGCCCCAATCAGTGTGGAAGTGATCCCAAAATCCCATACCAATGTTTACATTTTCTTTACAAAATTTTACATTGACATTTACATGATTTACGGTTAAACCATAAATCATGGATAATAACCTGACCAAGACACAGAAGCGACTGCTCGAATATCTACGGGAACAGATTGCGGAAACCGGGGCATCGCCTTCTTTGCGCCGGGCCGCAGGTGATCTTGGCGTAAGCCATACCGCTGTTGCCCAGACATTAAAGACCCTGGAGCAAAAGGGACTGCTCCGGCGTGCGGGGCGCTACGGCAGAACCATTAATCTGCTAAATCCTGCCGGCCGCACCGCCGGTCTTCAGCGCTTTCGGGAAGTGCCTGTCATCGGCCGCATCACTGCCGGCCTGCCCATGTATGCCCAGCAGGAATGGGAGGAAAGCATCATTGTGGATGCCAAGTTTTACAAAGGCGATAACCTGTTTGCCCTGCGCGTCAGGGGTGATTCCATGACCGGGGCCGGCATACTTGACGGGGACCTGGCCATATGCCGGCCCCGGCAGTATGCTGCAGACGGCGAGATTGCCGCCGTGCTGATAAACGGGGAGGAAGCCACAATCAAGCGGTTTTTCGCCAGGGCAGACCATATCCTTCTTAAGCCCGAAAACCCTGATTATCAGCCAGGACGTTACGGATTTGACCAGGTTCTGGTCCAGGGCCTGGTCATTGGCATCCAGCGCGGCCCGGACGTCATGCACAGGCTCTGATCATGGCCCGCTCATGTACTGTCGGCGAGTCATGCCGGCAGATTATTCATCTCAATATCGCCGATTTTGCCGTGGCCGTGGAGCGCATAGGCAATCCAGACCTTGCATCCCGGCCCGTGATTATAGCCCCTGCCGGCGGGCAGCGGGCCAGGGTTTATGACATGAGCGAGGAAGCCTACCAGGCCGGGGTGCGAAAGGGTATGCCTTTATACCGGGCCCGGAGGCGGTGCCGGGATGCCGAAGTGCTTGCACCGCACCCGGCCCGATACGAGCGGGCAATGGCAAGGCTTCTGCCTCAGGTGCTGCCATATTCCCCTCTGATTGAATCAGGTGAAATGGACGGGCATGTTTTTGTGGATGTCACGGGCACCGGCCGGATCAACGGCCCGGCCCGGGATGCGGCCAGCCGTATTAGCACACAGATACGTCAGCACCTGGGTTTTTCGCCCGCATGGGCGGTGGCTTCCAGCAAGCTGGTTGCCAAGGCGGCAACCCGTATTGTCAAGCCTGCCGGGCACTATTGGGTGGATCCTGGTCAGGAGGCCGCTTTTCTGGCATCCCTGCCAGTGGATCTGATACCCGGCATCGGCGCGGACGATCTTGTGCGCCTTGGGGAGTTTAATCTGAGGACCGCCGGACAGGTGGCCAGCCTGGGTATTGATCAGCTGGAGGAAGTGTTTGGCCGCCGTGCGGGCCGGATTTTCAATGCGGTTTGCGGAATTGACAGTTCGCCGGTGGCGCCATTGGGGCAAAAAAGTTCGTCCGTTGAAGCATCTTCGGCTCTGGGAGGAGATACTCATTTTGTTTCGGTCGTGGAAGCGGTTTTATACATGCTTGTGGAAAAAATAGGCACAGAGCTGCGAAAACGTGACAGGGCCGCACGCAGCCTTGTTATCACAATAGACTATGTCGACGGCCGGCGCTGTTTTCGGCAGACTGGCATAGATCCGCCCGCAGTCGATGATATAACATTGTTTGAGGTCTCGGCCAGGCTTTTGCGCAAAGCCTGGGTGCGCAGGGTGCGTCTGGCCAATGTGTATTTGAGCTGCCCAGGGCCGGTTGCCTTTCAGGTTCAGAAGGAATTGTTCCGTGAGCCCGGGGGATTTGCGGAAAAAAGGGTCGCCTTGATGGACGCCGTGGACCGTATACGGCAGCGCTTTGGCACCGGTGCAGTCTGTACGGGCCGTGTGATGGCCAGGTAGATGATACCCCTGGCCGTGCATTCTGGCTACTCCTTTCTGTCGGGCACCGCCGGGGTAGATGACCTCTGCCGGCGTGCCGCAGCCCTTGGCTACCAACGGCTGGCCTTGACTGATACGGACAATCTCTGCGGGCTCTGGCATTTTATTGCCGCATGCCGGCGGTACGCAATCAGGCCCATCATCGGCGCGGAAGTAACAGAGCCTGGTTCCGGAAGAAAAGCGATCTGCCTGGTCAAAGATGAGCAGGGATACCCTGGTTTGTGCCGGCTGCTGAGCCGCCGCCATATGAAAGCCGACTTTGACCTGGCCCGGGAGCTTGCGTATCTTGGAAAGGGTATGGTGATTCTTACTGCCGACCCTGATTTTTTGTGTGCCTGCCATGGGGCAGGACTAGACACTGCTGCCGCGGTTTTTCGCCATCCTCTGGAATCCGGCCCTTTGTTGCTGAAAGCTGCCCGACGCCTGGGCTTACCCCTTGTGGCAGTACCTGACATATTTTTTGCACGGCACAGTGAATATCGTGCGCACCGGGTTTTGCGCGCTATTGCCAAAAATACCACTTTATGCCGCATGGATTCCAGGGATATATTGCCCGAAGACGCTTGCCTTGCCGGAGCTGAAGAATACAGGCGGCGCTTTGCCGCCTTCCCGGAAGCTGTTTTTGAAACTCATGTCATTGCCGAACGCCTCTGTTTTGAAGGCCCGGATTTCGGCCAGGTTATGCCTCCCTATAAATCATGCTCTCCTAAACAGGCTGCCGGGTATTTGCGCCAGGCAGCCCATAAAGGCGCCCTCAGTCGTTACGGGCAGCTGTCAAAAGCCGTGACGACACGCCTGGAGCATGAGCTTGAAATCATTTCATCCATGGGATTTGCAGGCTACTTTCTGGTAGTGGCCGACATTGTCCGGCAAAGTCCGCGAACCTGCGGCCGGGGCTCGGGCGCAGCATCCCTGGTGGCCTACAGCCTGGGCATTACCAATGTCTGCCCGGTGAAGCACAATCTTTATTTTGAGCGTTTTTTAAACCAGGGCCGCAAGGATCCCCCGGATCTGGATATTGACTTTGCCTGGGATGAGAGGGGAGCCGTGATTGCAGGGGTTCTTGCCCGATATACGGGTCGGGCCGCCATGGTGGCCAATCATGTCTGTTTTGGTACCCGCATGGCCTTGCGCGAAACAGCCCGGGTTTTCGGTATGACCGAAAGTGAAATCAGCCGGGGGACCCGGGGGTCAGACCCGGTTCCGCCCTGGCCTGAGGTTTTCTCCCTGGCCGGGCAGATTGCCGGTTTGCCAAGAAATTTGTCCGTGCACCCCGGAGGGGTGGTCATCACCCCGCAAGACATTGATGCCTATGCGCCGGTGGAAACCGCTCCCAAGGGCGTTGCTGTTTTGCAGTGGGATAAGGATGGGGTTGAAGACGCGGGCCTTGTAAAGATTGATCTTTTAGGCAACCGCAGCCTGGGGGTGATACGGGATGCAGTGGCTGCGGTGGGCCAAAACAGCACACAGCTCCAGGAAAGCACATGGGTACCCGAAGATGATCCGGCAACCCGTCAGCTGCTGGCCAGGGGGCAGACCATGGGGTGTTTTTACATTGAAAGCCCGGCCATGCGCCTTTTGCAGGAAAAAAGCCGTGCAGGTGATTTTGAGCATCTCGTTATTCATTCCTCCATTATCAGGCCGGCGGCAAATGAGGTGATCCGGGAGTATTTACGGCGACTTCACGGCGGATCCTGGAAGCCCCTCCATCCACTGTTGGCAGATGTTTTAAGCGAGACTTACGGCCTGATGGTGTATCAGGAGGATGTATCCCGGGTGGCCGTGCATGTGGCCGGTTTCTCTCATGCTGATGCCGACGGGCTCAGAAAGGTCATGTCCAAAAAAGACCGGAACCGTCAACTGGCCGATTACCATGATCAGTTTGCCGCAGGCGCCGAAAAAAAAGGTGTTGGGAGGGCAGACATTGAAGAGATTTGGGCCATGATAATGAGTTTTAACGGCTATTCCTTTTGCAAGCCTCACAGTGCGTCCTATGCCAGGGTGTCGTTTCAGGCGGCCTATCTGAAGGCTCACTTTC
>JAABTZ010000038.1 GCA_011389605.1 Desulfobacteraceae bacterium | reverse complement strand
CAATTCATGGCTGCTGTTATCAGCAATCAGGGCGGGTTTTATTCAACCTTTGCCTATGTTTCCGAAGCCCGGCGTCTGGGTCTGATTATACTGGCTCCGGATATTGAAAAAAGCTGCATTGCCTGGAGAGGTCAGGGAAAAATCCTGCGCGTTGGTCTTTTATCTATCAAGAATTTGTCTTTGACCACCCAGCAGCGTATTGTCTGCGAGCAGGGCAGGGGAGGGTTTAAAGGCTCAGGTGATTTTTTTGCCAGAGTCGGCCCGGATGAAGCAGAAGCCAGGGCTCTTATTAATTGCGGAGCCTTAGACAGATTTCATCCGGATAAAAACCGGGCTGCCCTGCTGTGGCAGTTCTGCACCCGGAGCCGGGAGAGGGTTTTGCATAAAAATCAACCTTCACTTTTTGCCCCGCCCGGAAGCTCTGCTCCCATGCCGGGCCTGCCCCCGGAAGATTCCCTGGAGCGACTGCGCCGGGAATTTGCCGTGCTCGGATTTTTGTGCGACCGGCATCCCATGACCCTTTTTGCCACTCAGCGGCAAATCAGCAAAGCGGTTCTGGCGGCAGATATTCCCGCCTGCGCCGGCCGCAGGGTCCGGTTTGCCGGGTGGGTGATCACCGGCAAGACTGTTTTGTCAAAAAAAGGTGATCCGATGGAATTTGTCACCTTTGAAGATGAAACAGGTATTGTGGAAACCACTTTTTTCCCTGATGCCTTTGGTCGCTTCGGCCACCTTCTGGAGACAAACCACCCGTTTCTTATATCCGGGCTGGTGGAAAAAGACCTGGGGGTGACAACCCTGAGAGCCGATGCGATCCGGCCGCTTCTACGGCCGGATACAAGGCAGTCACGGGAATTATGATTTTACATCCCGCACCGATGCTGATACAGGCAGAATATGATTCTTGATACTCTTTTTCCGGTTTTTGCCGTTATATTTCTGGGAAGCGTCCTGAAGCAGACCGGATTTGCAGGCCGGGATTTTTTTTCCGCCGCAGACCGGCTTGTTTATTATATTTTTTTCCCCTGCATGCTTTTCTGGAAAATCGGCACAGGCCAGCCTTCCGCAGGCCTTAATCTTTTATTGTTTGCCGCTGTGTTGTGCTCAGTGATTCTGATATTTGCCTTGAGCACGCTTTACGTTGTTTTTGGGGGTGCCACGGCATTTCAGGCAGGAAGCTTTTCCCAGAGCTGTTACAGATTTAACACTTACATCGGCATGGCAATTATTTTAAAGGCCCTTGGCAGCCAGGGTGTTGTGCTTTTTGCTGTCCTGATCGGATTGATTATCCCGGTTATAAATTTGCTGTCCGTCGGGGTCCTGATATGGTTTTCAGACAAAACCAGCCTGTCAGATAAAAAATGGCGTTATCTTGTGCGGGCCCTTGCCACCAACCCGCTGATCCTGGCATGCCTTGCAGGCATTGTCTTTTCCGCGTCCGGATTTGTATTGCCGGTGTTTGCAGACAATACCCTTTCACTGGTTTCCATGGTCACGCTTCCCCTGGCCCTTATTTCCATTGGAAGTGCCTTAAACATAAGGCAGCTGGCGGGCCATTTAAGGCTGTCGGCGGCGGCAGCTGTCTTTAAACTGATTTTTTTGCCCGCAGCCGGCCTGTTTTTCATGAAAATCTTTGGAGTAGCAGAAACCGCATATCAGGTGGGAATGATATTTTTCTGCCTGCCCACCTCAACGGCCATCTATGTGCTTTCCTCCCAGATGAACAGCGACACCGGGCTGGCATCGGCTTCCATAGTGGTTTCCACCCTGTTTTCCTTTATTTCCCTGTCAGTGGCTTTGATGATGATATAATTTTTTTGAAGGGTGTTTTAACATTCTGAATTGTTAAGAAACACCTTCATTTTCAAAAAATTTTGGTGGAATATTAGAGAAACAACGTTTATGTTTTTACTTGATGTTTTTTTTGGTAAAACAATGCATATAACAATTTATTCCAACAAAAAGGGGGTACTGTATGAGAAAAACATTTTTAATGGCAATGTTTGCAGCGTTGACTCTGTGTTTAGGACTGCATGCTGCCGACAGCGAGGCTAAAAGCGCCTTTGTCTCTATCGGAGGCGGGCCCACGGGCGGAACTTTTAATTATTTTGCAAACGGCATTTCCATTTATGCTCCAAAGCACATTGAAGGGCTCCGGATGTCCTCGGAAGGCTCCGGGGGATCAGTTGAAAATGTTCGGCGGGTGCATTCGGGCGATTTTGACTTTGGCATCTCCTATGCTGTTGACATCGGACTTGGAGCCGAAGGCAAGCTGCCGAAAGATGACAAGGTTTATGACAAGGTCCGGTGCATTGGATATCTTTACGGGGCTCCTGCCCAGCTGGTGGTTCGTGCCAATAGTGATTACCAGAGCGCCATGGACCTGAAGGGCAAACGAGTGGCCGTTGGCAATGCCGGATCAGGTGCCGCCACTTCCGCGGAACGTTTTTTCAGGCATGTAGGCGTCTGGGATGATTTCAAACCGCAGTTTCTTGGTTATTCGGCGGCAGCTTCGGCTTTTCAGGACGGCAAAATTGATGCATTCTGGGTGCTGGTTGGATATCCCAACGCTTCAGTGATAGAAGCTGCAACCCAGACAAAAATCCGGCTTATAGATGTGGGTGTGGATGCTGAAAAAACCGGTTTTTATGATGCCTATGCATACGCCCCGACAACCATTCCGGCAGATACATATCCGGGCCAGGAAAAAGACTGCAGAACTTTCCAGGATTCAACCCTGCTGACCACCCGGGCTGATGTCGATGATGATATTGTATACAATATTACAAAGACCATCTGGTCTGAAAAGGGACTTGAAAATATGCGCCAGGCCCACGGGGCTGCCAGGGAAATGTCTGTTGAAAACAACTTTAAAAATGCCTCAAGACCCCTTGCAAAAGGTGCCGCAAGATTCTGGGAGGAAAAAGGCAAAGAAATCCCGCCGGAACTAACCCCTGTTGACTAGCCTGCTGGTTATGTATAGGTGAGAAAGCTGTTTAAGGCTTTCTCACCTATACCACCTTAAGCTAACGGAGAAAAATCAATGCCCGGTAAGAAGGACATGGAAGAAAAACCTCCTGCTGCAGCATCTGAAACCAGAAGTGCAGCGGAGTTTGTTGACAAGAAAAAACTCGAGGAACTGCAGGCAAAAGAGGCAAAGGGCACACGTCACCTTTCTGGTTTCTGGTTTTACCTTACCTCAATCCTGTCGGCTTCCATGGCCTTGTTTTATTTTTATAATACAGGAATCCAGCCCGTATCGGCGCAATACCACAGAGGAGTTTACGTAGCCATTACTTTTGTGCTGGTTTTTCTCTTGTTTCCCATGCACAGGCGTTCAAGGATGGACCGGCCTTCTGTTGCGGATATTTTCCTGGCACTGGTGGCAGCCATTGTCGTGGGCTACTGGATGGTGGAGTTCGAGGCTTTGAATTACCGCATGGGCAATGAAACCTCCCTGGATTTCATTGTGAGCACCATCGGCATCTTTGTGTGCCTGGAAGTATGCCGTAGGGTTCTGGGCTGGTCTCTTACACTTACCGGGCTTGCCTTTCTTCTTTACTGCTACTTTGGACAGTACATGCCCGATGCCATTGCCCACAGGGGCTTTTCATTTGAGCGCATTGTCAACCATGTCTACCTGAAGCAGGAAGGCGTGTTTGGAATCATGGCAAGTGTACTGGTGACTTATGTTATTTTGTTTATTTTTTTCGGCGCTTTTTTGAAAAAATCCGGTGCAGGCCAGTTTATGATGGATCTGCCCATGGCCCTTGCCGGCAGAACAACGGGCGGTCCGGCAAAGGTTTCCGTGTTGGCGTCGGGTTTTTTTGGCTCGATTTCAGGAAGTGCCATTGCCAATACAGTTACCACAGGCGCTTTTACCATTCCTTTGATGAAAAAAGCGGGGTTTAAACCTCATGTGGCCGGTGCGATTGAACCGGCAGCCTCGGTGGGAGGCATGTTTATGCCCCCTATAATGGGTGCCGGCGGTTTTCTCATGGCCGAGATGACCGGCACCCCGTATGTCACTATCATGAAAATGGCGGTTTTCCCGGCTCTTCTTTATTTTCTGGCGGTACTGGTTATGGTTCATTTCGAGGCCAAGCGTCACGGGATTTTCGGCATAGTCGATCCTGATCAGCCTGGTGTCCGGGAAATTTTAAGAAAAGAATGGTTTATGGGACTTCCCCTGGTGATCATAGTGGCGCTTATGTTAATCGGCTACAGCCCGGGATATGCTGCTGTTATCGCAACGCTTTGCTGTATTTTGGTTTCATGGTTTACCAGGGACAAGAAAATGGGCCCCAGGCAGATCTGGGAGGCCCTGCTGGAGGGGGCAAGAAATACCCTTGTTATAGGTGCTACAGTTGGGGTGATAGGAATTATAGTCGGTTCAATCGCCCTTACCGGTATCGGGCTCCGGTTTTCTGATCTTATTTTCAATCTTTCCGGCGGAGTCCTTCCTGTTGCCATTCTGCTAGTCGGTATTGCCAGTCTTATTCTGGGAATGGGCGTGCCGGTCACAGCTTCATACCTGATTGTGGCCGTCCTTGCCGTGCCGGCAATGAGCAGTATGCTGGCAATGCACCATTACGGCGCTGCAAGCATTGCCGAACTTGGCCTTACAAGCGCTGAAGCTGCAGCCTGGACCCTTCTTGCCTCGCATATGATTGTATACTGGTTCAGCCAGGACTCAAATATCACCCCTCCGGTATGTCTTGCC
>JAABTZ010000377.1 GCA_011389605.1 Desulfobacteraceae bacterium | reverse complement strand
GCGTCAAAAACGATGTCTGCAGCACGATAATATTCATCAGGGAGAACCAGACCGGATCGAAGCCCAGAGCAACCGCAACGGGAGTAAACAGGGGAACAACAATCATGATAATGCCGATCCAGTCCAGAAAACATCCCATGACGATGATGATGAGCCACATGACGATCAGAATGCCCCATGGACCGAAGGGCAGACCCATTATGGAACTCTCGATGACTCTTCCGCAGCCCAGACGGACGAAGACGCTGGTAAAAAATGACGCGCCAATGACGACCATGTAGACCATTGCAGAGGTTTTGGCTGTTCTGATGGCAGCCTCCACCAAGGTGGCGACTGTCAGTTTTCGATAGCCAAGGGCCAGAAAAACCGCCGCCAGTGCGCCGATGGCCGCCGCCTCGGTGGGTGCGGCAAGACCGAAAAAAATCGTTCCCAGCACTGCCAGAATCAATGTCAGTACCGGCAGCACGGAAACGCAAAACATTTTCGCTTTCTGAAAAACCGTATAATGAATGCCCTCTTCGGACGCCGAAGGCCCCATGGAAGGCGTGATAAAGCACCGGATGCCGATATAGGATACGTATAACAGTGCAAGGATCATTCCCGGCACGAACGCACCGATCAGAAGGGCCCCCACAGACACATTCGCCACCGGGGCATACACGAGGATCAAAATCGACGGCGGGATCAGTATTCCCAGCGCACCCCCCGCGCAGACCGCACCGGCGGCCATGGGTTTGTCGTATTTGTATTTCATCATTGCGGGCATGGAAATGATGCCCATTGTGACCACCGTTGCGCCAACCACACCGGTTGCCGCTGCGAATATTGTACACGTCAGCACGGTGGCGATGGCCAGGCCTCCCTTGAGCTTTCCGGTCAGGACGTAAATCGCGTCATACAGCCTGCCGGCCAGCCCCGACTTCTCGATGACAATTCCCATGAACACAAATAATGGAATCGCGATAAGGGTGTAGTCGGAGAAAACCACGTGCGTTCGCAGCATGAATGTATTTGCGATGTTCGGCCCGACAAAAATCATGCCGAAAATCGTGGCAATACCGGCCAGGGAAAAACCGATGGGAAACCCCATCATAATGACGATGATAAGGCTTGCCAGCATCAGCACGGTTATCAGTTCAACACTCATGACGCCTTACCCCTTCCCAGCAAAATGCCGATTTCCTTCAACAGCTGCGAAACGCCCTGCAGCAGAAGCAACGTCACACCGAAAAATATCCATGTTTTATAATGGTAAACAGGCGGCATGGCGCCAATGGTTGACCTTTCCTGAAGCGCCCATGAACGGAGCATGTCTGTGTACATCACCCGGCCGATATTGGTCCATGCCAGAAAAAAAAGACCCAATATGAAAACGATGGTCAAAAATGCACCTATCTTTTCCGGAAGGTGGCTGGAAATCAGGTCAACAGCCACATGCTCCCTGCATTGCCAGGTATACCCCATGGAAAGCATGAGAAAAAAGCTGGATAGGAAATATGTCAGGTTAAAACTCCACTGGGTGGGGGCACCGAAAAAATACCGGGCAACCACCTCGTAGGACAGTGTCAGTATCAGCGCGAACACAAGAAACGACACCGCCTTGGAGATGTATTCGTTGATCTTGTCGATGACCCAAATGATCTTGTCGATAACAACCATTACCCTTACGATCCTTATGGTTTCATTGTGAAATACAGCAATTGCCCGCTGTATACCGGCAGCACGGGCCGAAGAAAAAAACCCCCGGCCCGTGCAGGGCGGTTTTTCATGCTACTCTCACTACTCTCTGACTGGAATCATGAATTCCTCGTACGCGGAAAATCTTTCCCAGAAATCATTCACAGATGCCCAGGTGCGGGTATAATGGTCATTGTTCCGCTGCTTGACATCATTGTCGATCCATTCCCATGCTTCCTTGCGCATTTCGCGCTGCACTTCCGGAGAGACGTAAGTTCTTTCAATTCCCCGCTCTTCAAAGAAATCCAGGGCATCCATATCGACCACGTTGCTCTTGGTCCACATGTGGAGGGTCATGGCCATAGCGGCGTTGTCCAATATGGATTTATAGAGTTCCGGAAGGGCATTGTAGGCGTCCTTGTTAAACCCGAGTTCGAAGAAGCATGTGGGCTGATGCAGCCCCGGACCGGCGATATACTGCGCCACTTCGTGAAAGCCCTGCTGCCGGTTTACCGCCGGGGTGGAAAACTCCGTAGCATCAAGAATACCCCTGTCCAGTGCCGGGTAAAGCTCGGTTCCCGGAAGCATGGTCACGGCAACCCCAAACTCCTTTAACACCTCACCCCACCAGCCCGGCGCCCGGTATTTCAGGCCCCGCCAGTCGTCCATGGATTCCAGCGGCTTGTTGGAATGGGCCAGCATTTCCGGTCCGGTCAGCCCGCCCGGGACAACAACGACATTCTGGCCGGCCTCATCCATCATCTCCTGGTAAAGCTCCTTGCCGCCGTAGTTATACAGCCAGGTGGTGTGCATCAAGGGCTCCAGATGAAGCGGTATGGATGCAAAAAACGGCGCGGACGGATGCTTGCTCATCCAGTACCCCGGCCAGGAGTGGTAGGCGTCTATGGCTCCTGAGTCCGTTGCATCCAGCACTTCGAGACCCCCAACGATCGCGCCTGCAGGCTGTACATCAATGATAAAATTGCCGTCGCTCAGGTCACGGACGCGCTTTGCAAAATCTTCGGCCATTTCATGAAGCAGCCAACCCTGGGACCAGGTGGTCTGCAGGGTCCAGCGGACTTCCGGAAGCGCGGCCTGGGTTTGGTCATCTTCGGCCTGCTGCCCCCCACAACCTGAAAAACCTACAGCCATTGCAATAAACATTGCTACGATACATGCGATCTTTTTTGTACGAAACATGTCAACCCCCTTTATTGTTGTTTTCCGCCAATGCTCACGGCATTTTAATGAAACTGAACGCCTGTCAAGCCAATAAACAAATCAATAACCACAAAACAATGGTTTTGCAAAAAGACAGCAACGATTGTGCCACCGTTTCAAATTTTACTGAAACGCCCGTCATTGCTAAAGAAAAAAGAATTATGAAAAGTGTATCAGATGCATGGGGAAACAAATTTGTCTATCATGATAGACAAAAATTAAGGAAAACCTCGCGGGGCGAAGAAAATGTTGGTGTGGCCATAAATTTGGACATGTCTATATTTATGGACATATATTTGGGGGATACAGCGGACGATTGCAGGACCTGCCGAAGCTCGGCAGAAAACAGGCGGATTAATTTTCCATATGAATCCCGTACTTGTTCATTTTCTGGTACAACCCGGACCTGTGGATACCCAAAAGTTCAGCCGCTTTTTTCCGGTTATTGTCCGTTCTTTTCAGGGCCTTTTCAATGGCTGTTTTTTCAGCCTCTTCCAATATGTCCCTGAGCCTGCAACCCTCCATGTTTTTGTCGTCCAAAAGACCAAGGTCTGTTTTGCTTTTGTCCAGGTCCAACAGGTAAATGGGAAGGTGGCTTTTGCGGATAGCGCTGTGTTTGCCCATGTTGACGGCCACAGCCCGTTCCAGGACATTTTTGAGTTCCCGCATGTTGCCGGGCCAGTCATA
>JAABTZ010000376.1 GCA_011389605.1 Desulfobacteraceae bacterium | reverse complement strand
GCCTGCAGGATTGGGAAAAATGATTTTTCAAAAATGTCCATGCATCCGAATCAGTTTTCAGATTGGGTGCGTAGCGGAGGAAATTTTCAGGGGCCGTGTTTTCGTCCAGCCGCCGGATCAGGTAGGCAATAGCGTTGATAAACTGCTCTTTTGAAGCCACCGGGGCATAGAGCAGAATATCTTTGACACTTTCCTGAAGGGTGCGTCGCACGTGATCGGCCATGCCTTCCAGCATCTCAAACCAGAAAAAATCGGTGACCCCCATGGCATGGCCAAGCTCGTGGGCATAAGCCAGCTCAAAGAGGTTGTGGGAAGCAACACCTAAGTGCACTGCCCGGATGTTTTCGGGCTGCATGGCATAGACCAGCATGCGCTTGTAGTTTGCATCCACGTCCATCTTGTTGTCATAAGTGGCAAGGGGCCAGTTGAAATGGGAGGATTCCAGCAGCTCCATCTCCAGGTTGGCCCCTTTGACAATGCGCAGCTTAACGGGTGCGCCCCCGGCCTCAACCCGCCTGATGGCCCACTGGGTAAGTTTCTGCTGCATGGGATAGGCATCCGGCAGATAGGCCTGCAGGACAATGCCCGCTGAATAATCCCTGAACTCCTCCTGGTCCAGAGTGCGGACAAACGCCTCATAAGTGATCTCAATGTCGCGGTATTCCTCCATGTCCATGTTGACAATCTTGGGGACCTTTTGCCCGGAATGCCGGGTGAAAAAATTCTCCCGGGCCACGCGCAGAAGCACAGAGAGCCTGTCTACCATTAAATCCACGGTGTGCTCAAAAGCCAGGGGCGATATCTGGGAATACAGGGTGGAGATCTTTACGGAAATGTATTCCACCTCCGGGTCCTGCATGTCGGCAATATAGATCTGCAGGCGGCGGGCGGCTTCCTGCTCGCCTAAAACAGCCTCGCCCAGATGATTGATATTCATCCGCACCCCCTGGACCCGTCGTTTTTCCAGGTGCCGGTGCAAGGGTTTGGACTCGCCGGGAATAATGGCCCGGGATGACGAGTGGCGCATCTGCTCCACCATCCGGGGAACGGCAATGTGGGGAAAATGCCTTCCCATTCCCATAAACATCTGGATTAAAAGCCGCTCCACCCTTGTGAAAAAATCGGGTACCCCGTATTCATTCAGCAGGTGGTTGACCTGATCTGCCACCCGCTCATGGTCGCGGGACCTGAAGCACTGATCAATCATGCGGGTTAACACCACTTTGTCCAGCGGGTGGGTCAGCAGGCGCCTCATCTGATCCTGAATATGTTTTTCCTCTGAGGTCAGAAGCTCATTGGCCCGGTTCTGCCATTTGGCGGCCAGCGCAACTGCGTTTTGCTCTATACTGTCAAGATTCAGGGTCTCCATTATTATTCCTCCGGGAAATTGAAAAAAATCCCACAGTAAGGTTTGTGAAAGAGCAGAGGGCAACAAAGGTCAGGATCTATATTTTTTTATATACGTGGGATTAAGTATAGCATATTGTTGCCCTGACGGCGACGTGGAAAAGCGGGTTTTCCGAGCGAAAATTAAGCCTCCGTAAGGCTTCTGGAGCTGGGAAACTCCTTTTCCGCTCCGGCGGTCAGCCAAGGTGCTTATGGATTTGCTTTCTGCAAAAATACCGCCGCTGGCGGGATAAGCAGCTTTTTACGGTGCCATCTGAAATCAGACTTTTTACGAGTTTGTCACTGTTTATTTACAGGAAAATTGCACAAAATGAAAGAAGTGATCATTTCCCGGGAGCCGATTGAACTTTACAAGCTGTTAAAATTTGAGAACATGGTTGCAAGCGGAGGTGAGGCCAAATATGTAATCTCCGAAGGCATGGTTCAGGTAAACGGAAAGACGGAAACCAGAAAGCGGAAGAAAATTTTTACCGGTGATGTGGTGGAATTCAGCGACGTGCAGCTAAAAGTTAGAACTCAGGATTTCTAATAAGCGGCTGCTCGGCTTCGCCTGAATCAACCAGAAGTCAAATTCCTCCATAAATCCATTAACACTCAGGAGGTTTCCTTGCACCTTGCAAATGATCAGATATGAAATTTTATGAACACAGTTCTATATTTTGGTTTTGCAAAAACATTAATGACAGGAGGAAAGGAGTCGGATTATGGCTGAAGAATACATAATAAGGGGTATAAAGGACATAGAGGAAGTCGAGAAGGTGCCGTATACCGAACGCGCCAAAGAAAAAAGTACCACCGAGCTTCTTGAAAAAGGCGCGCTTATTAATCCTGAAGCCACTGCCATAAGTTTTTTAATGGACGGTGATTCCTATGACAAGCCGGTTGACATTTCCTACAGCCAGTTTATAGGCAAAATACGCCAGACTGCAAATATGTTCAGCTACCTGGGAATAGGGCCCGGTGACGTGGTTACCTATGTTCTGCCGAATCTCCCCCAGACCCATTATGTACTGTGGGGCGCGGAAGCCGCGGGCATTGCAAACCCTATTAATCCACTGCTGGAACCATCTGTAATGAAAGATATTTGTAAGTCTGCAGGGACAAAGTTGCTGGTGGCCCTCGGAGAGATGCCCGGAACAGATATATGGCAGAAGGTAAGTTCAATCAAAAACGAGATCCCCACCCTGGAGCATTTGGTCTGCGTAATGGGGAGTCCGGACAAGGGAGAAAACATTATCAGCTATGAGGAATCCGTTGAGTCCTACCCGTCGGACCGATACACATTTAAACGCGATTTTGACCCGGATGAAATCGCGTCGCTCTATCATACCGGAGGAACTACAGGCACGCCAAAGCTTGCAAGGCGGAGTCACTACAACGAAGTGGTCATGGCCTATGACCTTCAGATCATGGGGGGGTATACAGAAAATTCCACGCTGCTTTGCGGCCTGCCCCTGTTTCACTGCAACGGAACCATGGTCACCGGTCTCGGGCCCTTTTCCTTCGGCGCCCGCGTGGTGATCTTGTCCCCGATGGGATACAGGGATCAGAGTATTATGAAAAATTTCTACAAGATTGTGGAAAAATATCAGGCAGAGACTTTCTCGGCAGTGCCAACGGTGCTTTCCATGTTGCTTGACATCCCGGTTGACGCCGACATCTCATCTCTTAAATACGCAATAAGCGGGGCTGCCCCTCTGTCTGTGGAGCTTTTCAAAAGGGTGGAGACTCATACAGGCATGAGAATCCTTGAAGGTTACGGACTCACAGAAGGAGCTGTAGCTTCTGCCATGAACCCCAGGGACGGAGAAAGAAAGGTCGGCAGTATTGGTATCCGGATGCCGTATCAATCAATCAAGGCTGCTGTTCTGGATGAAAACGGCGAGTATGTTAGGGATGCGGGAATCGACGAAATAGGTGCAATAGCAATAAAAGGACCCACAGTTTTTAAGGGTTACGTGGTAGAAGATCATAACAGGGGAATCTGGCTGCCGGATGGCTCCTTTAATACCGGAGATCTTGGCAGAATAGATACAGACGGATATGTATGGCTCACAGGGAGGAAAAAGGAGCTGATCATCAGGGGAGGTCATAATATTGACCCCGCCCTGATAGAAGAGCCGATCTACAAAATGCCGGGTGTAAAAACTGTGGCCGCGGTGGGCCGCCCGGACCGCTA
>JAABTZ010000375.1 GCA_011389605.1 Desulfobacteraceae bacterium | reverse complement strand
CATGGTTATGATCCGCATTTTTCACGGAGCCGGATCTGCGCTGATCTTTCCCATTGCCATGGCTTATATCACCGAAGCATCGGGCGGGAAAAACATCGGCCGATACATGGGCATGTTTAACATCGCCATTTTTGCCGGCATCGGGGCAGGCCCGGTGCTGGGAGGTTTTTTCCTGGATCTGTGGGGCAGAAATGCGGCCTTTTATGCCATGGCAATACTTAGTTTTGTATCTGCCGCCCTTGTGATCTTTGTGCTTCCCGGCCGGGATCCTCTTGCTGTTATTGGAAAACAGTCTAAAATGCTTGACGTATTCCGCCGCATGCTGCGCAACCGCAGGGTTATGGGGATCTTGCTGGCACGCATGGCCACCATGATAATCATGGTGCCCACCTTTGCCTTTCTGCCGCTTTTGATGACCCGGCAGATGAATGCCAGTGGAGCGGAGATCGGCATGGTGATTGCCTGCCGGACCCTTGTCAACGCAGTGCTGCAAATGCCCTTCGGCAACCTGGCCGACAAATGGAATCCAAACCGCCTGCTGCTTTTTGGAAGCACCCTGATCTGCATCGGCATTTTTTCCGTTCCCTTTGCTGTCAGTTTTGTTCCGCTGCTGCTTCTCTTTGGGCTTATCGGCCTTGGAGAAGCGGTTTCATGGCCGTCCATGGGCGCCATGGCCGCCGAAGAAGGCCATAAATACGGCCAGGGTTCCATGATGGGCGTGTTTAACATGGCCATGAACGCAGGGGTGTTTATCGGTGCCATGGGGGTGGGCGCCATGGTGGATGTGCTGGGAATTGCCTGGGCTTTCTACATTGTGGCCGCGTTTCTGTTTTCCTGCACGATTGTGGCCGCACTGATGATAAGGCCAAGCACCCACGCCCCCGTTAATAAGAAATATAATTAAGCTCATCTTTCCGGCAGCATATCTCAGTATTGCAGATAGTTGCGTCGCAGCTCAAAACAGAGGGATTATGAAACTCAAGGGAAGCCTGGCGGTCATAAGCATTTTGTGGATAGGACTTATTACAATCTCATTTTTCTGGAATTACACAAGTGCAGAAAACAAACATGAGATAATAGCTTTTCAGACAGCAAGAAGCTTTTTTAATTTAATTGTAATGACCCGGGAATGGAATGCCATGCACGGGGGGGTCTATGTGCCGGTAACCGAGCAAACAAGACCGAACCCTTATCTTAAGGCTCCCAGGCGCGAAATTTCTGTCAGCAAAGACCTTACTCTTACTTTGGTCAACCCGGCTTACATGACCAGACAGATTTCTGAAATCGCCGAAAAACAGGATATAACCTTTCACATAACCAGTCTCAATCCCATCCGCCCGGAAAACAAACCCTCGCCGGAAGAAAAAGCCTCATTGCAGGCTTTTGAAACCGGAGCCAGTGAAATCGGAAAATTTATCAGAAATGATGCAAAGGATGTTTTTTTCTATATGGCCCCGCTGACCACTAAGGCAAGCTGTCTGAAGTGCCATCAGGAACAGGGCTACCAGGTGGGAGATATCCGGGGCGGCATCCGAATCACCATGCCATTTGCCGTATCCATTCCTCTAAGTGCCTTGCTGGCAGGCCATCTGGCCATCGGCCTTGTTGGACTGTTTGGAATTATTGCAGGCGGCCTGCGGCTGCAAAAGGCATATAATATTATCCGCAAACAGGCTGTGACAGATTCATTGACAGGTGTCCCCAACCGCCGCAGCTTTACGGAGAAAATTTCAACAGAATTTAAACGAAGCCAGAGGGATCAACTGCCCTTATCTGTAATATTATGCGATATCGATACCTTTAAAGCATACAATGATACTTACGGACATGGCCGCGGGGATCTATGCCTGAAAAGAGTCTCCCAGCACATTAAAAACAGCCTTAAGCGGCCCAGTGACTTCTGCGCTCGCATAGGCGGTGAAGAATTTATCGTGGTTCTTCCTGAAACATCCCTGGCCGGGGCTGTTAAAGTGGCGGAAAAAATCCGCAAAAACATTGAAAAAGCAGGCATCAAACATGAAAGTTCACCGGTTTACGGATTGGTGACTGCAAGCATGGGAGTGGCCTCATCGGAAAACGAAGACCTGAGTTCCTATGAACAATTAGTCAAAAACGCGGATCTGGCACTCTACGAGGCAAAAAAGCGCGGACGCAACAGGGTGGTGTCCTTTAGCAGCGATAAATAGTGGGCCTTTCTTCCATATCAATATCAATGCAGATCATATCACCTGTTTTAAAGCCCAGCCTTTTAAGCTCCCTTACCACCTGATCCTGTTTTTCGTATTGCCAGTAGACAAACCAGACCGGGTTTCTTACAGTGTCAATGCCGTATGCATCATGGGTGCAGAGATTCAGACGGATGCGGTCCTTGGCGATGATAGTATCTGCCTCGGATAAAAAATAATCTATTTTATACTGATTTTTGTACAATGCATCTGTGAGCTGTTTTTGAAGCTCAGGAGTATCATCCAGGTAATGATTGGCAATCTGGAAAAGATCATCAGGGATTTTTATTGAAAAACCAAGCACCCCGAAGCGTTCATGCTTTTGGGCAAATTCTTCCAGCTCTGCTTCATAGGCAAAGATGACTTCAAGCACATCGTCAATGGTGATTTTCTCATCTTTGCTCCCGTGGACCAAATCCTCGCATTTGCTTATGATATCGAGATAAAAAGATTTGTTATCCATGACATAGACAACCCGCTCCCGGTAATTTCTCCTTTTCCGGATTCTTCGTATTCCGTCAAGCTTTACGGAACGGTTGGCAACGTCGTGGTCTAAAAGCTCCACCCTTGAAATATCTTTTGCCTGGACCACGTGAATATCGCTCATCCTTGAAACTATATATTCAATTTCACAGGCAAATCCGAGACACTTCTGAATTTCGTCAGACAGACTCAGCAGCTTCATGTCATGAGGGGTCTCGGTTATATAGGATTCGCATTGGATCTTGTGGGTAAATTCGCTGGTATATCCAAATTCCCAGTTTTTGCCGATAATCTTGGCCATTACTTTTGCACCTTCGATAAACGGCATTACAATAACTCCCATGTCTTCCGGATCTATTTCAGGAGCAGCGCTGAATTTCTGCTGTCTGATAATGCTTAGCCTTTTTGCTGTTTTGGCAAGCTCAATAATCCGGGTTCTGGCATATCTTATACCCATAATATCGGCATTGACTTCAAGGGAATCAAAGGTTCCGCTTTTGAAAAAAGACTCCAGGGGATGGGCGCTTCGGACAATTACCTTAAAACTTTGGCAGGATTTTTTTAAAAACTTCTCAAGTCCGTTAAAATTTTTGTCAGCAAAGTCATCGGCAGTAAGATAAAAGAATTCCGGAACATTAAAGCCTGATTTTTTTAATATTTTAAGAAGTTTAATTTTTTCAGGCAGAAGGTGCTCCATGGTTTTGTCCTTTTTATGGAAATTGACGCATCAGTCAGACTCAATAACATATAATTCAAAATTATCAGTATCAACACAGTCTTCGGAAATTGCCCTGTAGCGTACAGAAACTCCTGCTGTGTGAACGGATTCCGGATCACCGGATACCAGGGGATGCCAATATGGCAGATCTTCGCCTTCCAGAAGAAGGCGGTAGGCAC
>JAABTZ010000374.1 GCA_011389605.1 Desulfobacteraceae bacterium | reverse complement strand
TGTCGATCTGTTTCAAACACGGTCATGTGCTTGCTCCTCTAAAGATTCAGTTCCGGATAAAGTATTCTTGTGCACTCGGGGCAGATTCCGCGGGTGAAATCCGGGGCTGCTTTTTTCCCGGATATAAGACCCAGGGTTGCGGACAAACGGCAGAATCCGGCCTATATGCCCTAAAAAAGAAATCTAATTATCACATGGTAAACTGGTTGAAAATCTTTTTCCCGGTTATTTTTCCAGACGCCACCTGAAAACCGATTTTTACTGGTGTATCAGGTTGTGCATTTAATTATTGCATCTACAGTCTAAAAATATTATGATATTATTGTATATTTTGATTTTTTAACAACATTGGCGGCTTCGTAAAAAGTCCAATATCTGCGTTACGCGCGATTTTTCAGAATTTCACGTGCGGCTAAGTACACTGCATTCTTCAAAATCGCCCAAGCCTTGATCTTGAACTTTTTACAAAGCCGCCTAAAAGCGACTTTTTACGAGTCCATATCAATATTTAAAAGCAAAAAGAGAGTAGATGAAAGAACAAGAGCTAAAAGACCGGACTGCAGATGCAAAGTCCGAAGAAAAACAAAACAAAAAAGAAGACAAGAAAAACCCCGCACCCCCGCAGGAACCTTTCCGATTTGAGGAGTTTGATCTGCCCGAACCCCTGATGCGGGCTATTGACGATCTTGGTTTTACCCATTGCACACCTATTCAGGGCGATATCCTGCCGGCAGCACTGGCCGGAAAGGATGCCAGCGGGCGGGCCCAGACAGGCACGGGCAAGACTGCAGCGTTTTTGATAGCAGTTATTTCGCGCCTATGGGACCGGCCTTTGGATGAAAATCGGAAAAAAGGCACCCCCCGGGTGCTTATTCTGGCACCCACCCGGGAACTGGTGATGCAAATCAATGACGAGGCCCGGCAGCTTGCCAGATATTGTGACATGAAGATCTTGTCAATTTTTGGCGGGATGGATTATGTCAAGCAGCAAAATCAGCTGCGCCAGGAGGTCATTGATATCGTGGTTGCAACACCGGGCCGGCTTCTGGATTTTCAGCGCCGGGGCGATATCTCTTTGCGGAAAGTCGAAACCGTAATAATCGACGAGGCTGATCGGATGCTGGACATGGGATTTATCCCGGACGTGCGAAAGATAATCCACTCCACCCCGCCCAAGGACAGACGTCAGACCCTGCTGTTTTCAGCCACCCTTACCGGGGAGGTCATGCGCCTGTGCGCCCAGTGGACCAAAGATCCTGTCACCGTTGAAATCGAGCCCGAGCAGGTGGCCGTAGATACTGTTGATCAGGTTGTCTATATCGTGACCCTGGAGGAAAAATTCGGACTGCTCTACAACCTTATTGAAAAGCAGGAACTCGAGCAGGTATTGATTTTCTGCAACCGCAAGGATGAAGTTCGGCGCCTGACCGACACCTTGTCGCGATACGGAATCAATTGCGAAATGATTTCCGGTGACGTGGATCAAAAAAAGAGGATGTCCAGGCTTGCGGCATTTAAGGCCGGAAAGATCCGCGTGCTGGTGGCAACAGACGTTGCAGGCCGGGGCATTCACATAGAGGGCATGAAGCATGTGGTAAACTTTACCCTTCCCCATGATCCTGAAGATTATGTTCATCGAATCGGCCGCACGGGCCGGGCCGGATCACTTGGAACGGCAGTGAGTTTTGCCGACGAGGGAGAGGCTTTTTATATTCCTGCCATTGAGGATTACCTGGGCCGAAAGCTTGCCTGCATCGAACCCCCGGAAGAATGGCTGGTCATGCCCGAGGCCCCGCCGCACAAAAAACGACTGGCGCCCAACAAGCCTGCTTCAGGCAGCGGGGGGAACAAGGCCGGGTCCGGCAGGCCAGGACGCCGCCGCCGCAGCAGCTAGTTGATCAGATTTCAGCTGGGTGATACAGGGCCTTGTAAGCCCGTTCGATGCGAAGCCTGTGATGGGCCTCTTCCCTGGCAAGACCTATAAAAAGAAGGCTGACGGTTTCATCCTCTGACATTTCCGCCAGAAGGGAATAAAGATGGTGGGATTTGTCCTCACGCTTCATGGCCAGAATCAGAGCGTCTTTGAAATCGAGCTCGCCCAGGGCCGGTATCTCCGGGGCATCTTCTGCCAGATGAAGGTCATTGACCGGTTCAAGTATATGGTCAAAAATGCGTTCAAGACCTCTTGAATCAAGGTTTTCCAGGGTGTCCCGGTGTTTTTCCTCTTCACGGGCAAAATCCATGAAAATATTTTTC
Source organism: Desulfobacteraceae bacterium (assembly GCA_011389605.1). GTDB lineage: Bacteria > Desulfobacterota > Desulfobacteria > Desulfobacterales > Desulfosalsimonadaceae > Desulfosalsimonas. Next base: position 1,350 of record JAABTZ010000374.1, on the reverse strand, counting down.
ATAAATGGATCGCCGGTCTGCTGGGCCAGTTTAGTATAGAACCGGCGGGCTTCTTCTTCCCGCATGGCGGCAAATTCGATCACTTCTGCAATGCTTTTGAATCCGGGCTTCATTGAAATATCCTTTCTGCTCTGCACGAGTCCTGTTTAGCCGCACTATACTTTATATGGCATGGGTTTTCAATCATATTGTCTCTTTTGTTTATTGACGAAACTGCATGCATGATTACCGGTTATGGTGTGGCAGTCATTTAAATCTAAAGCGGACATTTTAAAAGGAGGAAAATCATGGAGTATACACAAATTCCGGATCTGGAACTGAAAGCCTCCAGAGTGGGGCTTGGAACCTGGGCCATTGGCGGATGGATGTGGGGTGGAACCGATGAAAGCCAGTCAATCAGGACCATTCATGCGGCCATAGACAAGGGGATTAATCTGGTTGATACTGCACCCGTCTATGGTTTCGGCACCTCTGAGCAAATCGTTGGAAAAGCCGTGGCTCAATACGGAAAAAGAGACCAGATAATTCTTGCCACCAAGGCGGGTTTGGAATGGGATGACGCCAAAAAGAAGGTTTGGCGCAATTCAGGACCTAAGCGCATCCGCAGAGAAATCGAAGACAGCCTTCGCCGGCTTCAGACCGATTATATTGATATTTACCAGATTCACTGGCCCGATCCGGTTGAAGCCTTTGAACAGACCGCCGAGGCCATGGAAAAGCTCAAAAAGGAAGGCAAGATCCGGGCTGTTGGGGTCAGCAACTATGACCCCCGGCAGATGGATGCTTTCAGAGCCGTCTCCGGGCTTTCTGTCTGCCAGCCTCCCTACAACATGTTTGAGCGGGCCATAGAAGAGGAAATCCTGCCCTACTGCCTGAAAAACAATATTGCCACCCTGACCTACGGGGCGCTGTGCCGGGGCCTGCTTTCCGGAAAAATGACAGCAGAACAGCAGTTTGGAGGCGATGATTTGCGCAGGGTGGATCCCAAGTTCAAATCCCCGAGGTTTGAACAATATCTTGAAGCGGTTAAACAACTTCAAAAACTGGCCGAAGAGAAATACAGCAAAAAAGTCCTGCATTTGGCTTTGCGCTACGTGCTAGACCAGGGTGCAAGTGTGGCACTTTGGGGCGGAAGGCGCCCGGATCAGATGGATCCTCTGCCCGGAATTTTCGGATGGCAGATTGAGGCAGAGGACTTAAAACAAATAGATGAAATCCTTTCCAGGACCATCACGGAACCTGTGGATCCCGGATTTATGGCTCCTCCGGCGAGAAAATCCGGGTAAAGTCATGCGGGCATGGCCGCAGATTTCCTCTTGACTCATCTGCCTGCACCCATTATGGCATCAT
>JAABTZ010000373.1 GCA_011389605.1 Desulfobacteraceae bacterium | reverse complement strand
CAACCGGAAAAAAAACAGGAAGCCCTGGAAGTGATTAAAAACCTCATGAAGGAAGTGGCAAAAGAGGAAGGCACCCTTTTTTACAGTGTAAATGTTAATGAAAAGGAGCCTGACACCCTTGTATTTATTGAGCGCTACAAAGATATGGAAGCTGTGAAGGCTCACAGCTCAACTCCTCATTTCAAGGATTTTATGTCCAAAGCCGCCGGATTTGCCGCCGGAAAGCCTGAAATTACCCTTTATGAGGAGATTGAGACGGCTTGAAAAAATGAATCCTGTTAAATGGATATGGTTTTTTGCAGTTTTGCTGCTGGCCGCCGGTTCCGGAATATGGCTTTATTCCGGAACCCGGCAGCCTGCACATCAAAGCCGGGGCCAGAAAACCCTGGCCGTGCCGGTTGAAACCGCGCCCATACAGGTTGGCTCCATAGCACTTAAGCGGACATTTAGCGGAGAGATTCGCCCCAATGCTGAATTCAAGGTGGCCCCCAGAGTTAGCGGCCGTATCGGGCGGCTGGCAGTGGATATGGCTGATGTTGTATCCCGCGGCCAGGTGGTGGCTCAACTCGACAATGATGAGTATGTCCAGGCCGTTGCCCGGGCCGAGGCTGAACTTGCCGTTGCCAAAGCCAATCTGGTCGAGGCACAAAGCTCGCTGGATACAGCTGACAGGGAGCTAAGACGGGTTGAAACCCTGCGCCAGCGTGGTGTTGCATCCGAGTCAAACCTTGATGCTGCACGAGCAGTTCAGACCGAGGCCAAAGCCCGTGTTGCCGTGGCCGAAGCCCAGGTAACAAGGGCGTTGGCCTTTAGAAAGACTGAAAAAATCCGCCTTGGCTATACCCTTGTTACAGCCGACTGGACCGGGGGCAGTGAAAAACGGGTTGTGGCAGAGCGCTTTGTGGATGAAGGAGATACGGTTTCTGCAAATACGCCCCTGGTATCAATTGTTGAACTTGATCCTATAGTTGGCGTAATTTTTGTCACTGAAAGAGACTATACCCGCCTTAAACCAGGCATGCCGGCAACCCTTGCCACTGACGGCTGGCCGGGGCGGACTTTTTCCGGCAGAATAATTCGCATTGCACCAATATTCGGACAGCACACCCGGCAGGCCCGGGTGGAGCTTCTGGTAAATAATCCGGATCAAAGCTTAAAGCCCGGGATGTTTATCCGGGCATCAGTGGTTCTCCAGCAGCTCGAAGATGCCGTAATCGTGCCTGAACCGGCCCTGACCCGCCGCAACGATCAGACAGGTGTTTTTGTGGTGGACAGCCATTCCACAAAGGTCCGGTGGCAGCCCGTGGAAGTGGGCATCCAGGAAAACGGCCTTATTGAGGTGTCGGGACTGGATCATTCCGGCACGGTAGTGACTCTGGGCCAGCAGCTGCTCGATGATGGATCTTCCGTTGTTGCCCGGCAAAGCCATCAGTATCCGGCCGAGGTCCGGGACGCAGGACCGGATAGATGAATCTTCCGAAGTTCAGTGTTGAACGCCCTATTTTCACCACCATGGTCACCCTTATTGTCGTGGTAATCGGTGCGGTTTCCCTAAGCCGTCTTAGGATCGACCTGCTGCCTGACATCGAGATGCCCAACCTGACCATCACCACCGGATACGAAGGGGCAAGCCCCGAGGTCATGGAGAGGATGGTCACTCAGCCCATTGAGGAAATAGTTGCCACGGTTCCCGGGGTGGAGGAAATTTTTTCCACGTCTTCGGAGGGCAGAAGCAATGTTCGTGTTCGTTTTGCATGGGGCACAGACATTGACACGGCCGGCATAGACGTTCAGGCAAAGCTTGAAGACGAGATCAATGAGCTGCCTGAAGATGTTGTGCGGCCCCAGGTCAGAAAATTTGACATCGCCGGTTTTCCCGTGGTGATCCTCGGGATTGCCAGCCGGCTTGATCCCGTGGAGCTAACCGAGCTCATTGAGGATCAGATTCGTTACCGTTTTGCAAGGATTCCCGGTGTTGCCCAGGTGGATTTATGGGGCGGTTTTAGCCGGGAGGTCCGCATCGAGCTTGACCCTGACCGGATCAAGGCAATTGGTCTGCCGTTTTCCAGGATTATAGACTCCCTGCGCAATGCCAATATTGATCTCCCTGCGGGCAAAATAGAGCAGGGAAAATACGAGGTGACTTTAAGGGCACCGGCCGAGTTTGAAAGCCTTGATGAAATCGGCAATACAGTGGTTTACACCCATGAAGGTGCCGCTGTAACCCTTGCCCAGATATCTGATATTCACGATACTTATGAAAAGCTCACCCGTATTATAAGGGTCAACGGGGAGCGCGGCGTCCGGGCTGCCATCCGCAAGCAGGCAGATGCCAACACCGTGGAGGTTTCCAAAAGGGTCCTTGAGCAGATCGAGCAGGTAAATGAGGCCTTCCCCCAGGTCAGCATTATCCCGGTGATCAATCAGGGCAATTTCATAGAGCGGTCAATTGCAAATGTTGGCCGGTCCGTGGGCTACGGCGGCCTGCTGGCTGTGGCGGCCCTTTTATTTTTCCTGCGCAACCTGCGAAGCACCCTGGTTATTTCCCTTGCCATTCCCATCTCCATGATCGCAACCTTTGCCCTGATTTATTTCGGAGGTTTTACCCTGAATCTGATGACTCTGGGAGGCCTGGCCCTCGGAGTGGGCATGATGGTTGACAACTCCATTGTGGTGCTGGAAAATATATTTCGGCGCAGGGAGGAAAAAAACGAATCACCTTTGTCTGCATCAGTTTTTGGCGCCGTGGAAGTGGGCCCGGCCATAGTTGCCAGCACCGTGACCACCCTGGTGATTTTTCTGCCCCTGATATTTGTAAGAGGCATTTCAGGAGTTTTGTTCACGGAGCTTTCCTATGTGATGATTTTTTCCCTGATTTGTTCGCTTGTCGTCTCCCTTTCCCTTGTGCCCATGATGGCCTCCCGCATGCCCGTGCACCAGGCAGATCGCCGGCCTGCCTGGATTGTTTCCGCCTTTGGCGCGGCTGAGTCCTTTTTTAACGCCATTAACCGCGCTTATCTCGGATTGCTGGGCAGGGCCCTGAAGCGCAAAATGATCACCCTTGCCTCAGCAGCGCTTGTTTTCGGAGCCAGCCTGTTTTTGCTCTCCTATATAGGAACAGAATTCATGCCTCCAAGCGACGAGGGAGAAGTGCACGTAACAGGGGAAATGGAAATCGGCACACGTCTTTTTCTGGTGGACCAGCAGACCCGCAAAATGGAGGAGATAGTTTATGCCAGCGTGCCTGAAGCAGTTTCTTCCATTGTCAGTGTCGGGGCTTCCGGCTGGCGGCCCGATGCCTCGGCAGAGGGCCGTATCCGGATGTCTTTGACCCCTTCGGCACAGCGCAGCCGGTCCAACATTGAAATTGCCACGGATTTGCGCCACCGCCTTGCCGGGCAGATTCCCGGAATGGAAATACGTACCCGGGCGCCCCAGGGGCAGTTTCTCCTGGACCGGCTTTTGGGGGGAGAAGACGGCCTGAGCATTGAAATCAGGGGTTTTGACCTTAACACCCTGGATATTCTGGCAACACGTGTAAGCCATGCTCTATCGGATGTGCCCGGTATCACAGATGTTACCGTAAGCCGGAAGGCCGGGGTGCCCCAGGAGGAAATCCG
>JAABTZ010000372.1 GCA_011389605.1 Desulfobacteraceae bacterium | reverse complement strand
CGAAATTGCGGCTACCGACCTGGTGTCCAAAGAGGAGCTGGATGAAATTCTTTCGGCCATCAGGGAGCTGGAAACCCCTTACCTCAAGCCTGTACATGAATTTTTCTCCGGTAGATACGATTATCCCACCCTCCAGTTTGCCAGAGCCTTTTTCAGGCGGTTAACTGATACCGATCTTCCCGGAAGTTGATTCCCGCTGAAAAATATCACGATCATCCAGGTAAGTCCATCCCCCCGCAAGCCAAACAGCGTAAAAGCCGGCGGCTTGGGAAAACATATATGTCTCCACAGACCCTTTTTATCATTGTTGTGATCGCCATCTACAGGGTTTTTCTGAATTACCGTTTTGCCGTATTTGCTGCAGTAACTGGCGGCGAGCTATGGCGGCGAGTATTTTGCCGTTGTTCTGCCGGAAACCGATGCCAAAGGGGCCCTCGCACTGGCGGAAGAGTTGCGCAAAAAAGTTGACGAGTTAAATATCCCCTACGACCATTCCCCGGTTCAGGGAAATGTAACGGTAAGTATGGGAGTGGCCGCCATGGTTCCAAAAAGGGACATACCGGAAAAAACAATAGTCGACATGGCAGACAAGTCCCTGTACCAGGCAAAAGAAACGGGACGGAACCGGGTAAAGCTCGCATTCCGGACCCAGCCGGAGCTGTCCGGAAAATACTGACCTGAAAAGGCTTTTAAAAATATCCGGCCAGCAAAATGACCGCCTTTTTACGGCCCCATCTGAAATCAGACTTTTTACGAGTTTGTCATCCTTGATTTTCGCTGATTTTATTTTGGACAATATTTCCGGATTCCGGATGCGTTGATCCGGAATCCGGAAAGGCCGGCGGCGGCAGAGGCTGGATTTCAACTCAGGTTCAGCCCTGGGGTGTTTTGCAGACCGAAACCGCCCGGGTGATTTTATCCGTAGCCAGGTCAATCACGCTCCGGGCCGAGATGCTCCGGGCGGGCCTGGCGATATCGAGTTGGTCGGACCAGACCATCTTTGCGGTTTTAACATCATAGAGCCGGCAGTTGAGTTTCACATGTTTCCATGTCTTGGCGTTCTGGTTGATGTACTGCTGCTGATGGGCGTTTGGCATGCCGCCAGTGTCTCCCAGGCCCAGGTAATAGAGCATGGGGTCATAGGGCGAGATGCTGCGCGTTTCGTGAATGCCGGCCAGCCGGGTGAAAAGGACAAAGTCCATGCCCTGCCGGAGCGCTTTCTGCTCAACAGCACGCCGGTCCATAGGGTCTGACATGGATGCCGGCATCACCGAAAAACTGGCTTTTGCGTCAATGCCCTGCTTTTGAAGCTTTTCACAGGCAGCCTGTTCAAAAAGCCGCTTTTGCTCCGGATTTTCTGAAACGCCTGCCACCAGGACCCGCAGCCCATTAGCCGGGCCGCATTGGTTTTGCGCTGTCAGGGAAAACAGGCTTCCGGCATCGGCGTAGGTGAAGGTGCCCAATGTAAGGGCGCCGGCCAGGATGAGTATCCAGGCAAGACTGAAAACGGTTTTGAAATGTTTCATTATCAGTGTCTCCTTTCATTTCTTGAAGATTGATGACGCCGTAAAAGTTCAATATCTGCGTTAAACCCAATTTCTCATAATTTCACGTACGGATAAGTACGCTGCATTCTTCAAAATCGCGCAAGTCTTGATCTTGAACTTTTTACGGCCCCATCTGAAAATGGACTTTTTACGGGAGCATCAAGATTATTGAATTGCGTGTCATTTTCTATTTATGCAATGCCAGAGACGTGCCAGAAATTAAAATATTACGATTTCAGTCTGTTATAAACCAGAGTTGATTTGTTTTGTTAAATATGGCAAAATAAATAGTCAAATATGACAAAATAGCCTTATTTGAATAATTCTGAAAGGACGCCATGCAGATCGATGCCAATGAATTTTTCCGGCAAGCCACGGTGCGCATCTGCAGCAGCCTGGATATTGATATTGCCCTCAGGCGCATGCAGGCATATGTCAGCCGGTTTATTCCGGCCAGGTTCATCTCCCTTGTGCTGTTTGATCCCCGAAAAAACGTGATTCGCAACATTGCCGGCAAAATTTCAAAAACCGACGAACAAATGGGCCGGGATGTGTCCCTGCCCGACAACCGGGAGATGCGGGCCAAATGGATCCGGAGGCACATGAATCTGGAAGCCTACATGGTGATCAACAGCCTGGAGCAGGATCCGGATCTGCTGGATCTGTTCACCCAGCTGGGCCTTGAAACTGAGATTTCCTTTATCATGATTCGCCTGGAGCTGGAGGGCAGCCGCATCGGCGGGCTGTGGGTTTCGGATGTGGGCAAGCATCGCTACAGCGATGATTACGCCAAACTGCTGCAGATTTTAAAGGAGCCGGTGGCCATTGCCATGTCAAACGCTCTGCAGCACCGGCAGGTTCTGGAGCTAAACCGGGAACTGGCCGAAGATATCCGCCATCTTCATGCCCGGCTGGATGAAAAATCCGAAAGCGAAATCATAGGTGCCGGCCAGGGATTAAAAGAGGTCATGACCCAGGCCCGTCAGGTGGCCGGTATGGACAGCCCGGTGCTGATTCTGGGCGAGACCGGCTCAGGCAAGGAGATGATCGCCAATTATATCCATGACCGCTCAGGCCGGAAAAACGGCCCGTTTGTGAAGGTCAACTGCGGGGCCATTGCCGAAAGTCTTATGGACAGCGAGTTGTTCGGCCATGAAAAAGGCGCTTTTACCGGTGCTGTGGAAACAAAAAAGGGCCGGTTTGAACGGGCCCGCCATGGCACCATTTTTCTGGACGAAATCGGTGAACTCTCCGCCCAGGCCCAGGTGCGGCTTTTGCGGGTGCTGCAGGAAAAAATCATCGAGCGGGTGGGCGGATCCGCGGAAATTTCCGTGGATGTTCGCATCATCTCGGCTACCCACCGCAATTTGCGGGACATGGTTGCCAAAGGGCGGTTTCGGGAGGATCTGTGGTTCCGGCTAAACGTCTTTCCCATATGGGTTCCCCCGCTTCGCGAGCGCAAGCAGGATATTCCGGATCTTGTGGCTTTTTTTCTGCAGAAAAAAGCCCGGGAGCTCAGGCTCCGGAAAGCGCCGGCACTTGGACCCAATGCGCTCAAGCCCCTGCTGGCTCACCACTGGCCGGGAAACGTGCGGGAGCTGGAAAACATAGTGGAGCGGGCCCTGATTCAATACCCGGGCGGGCCGATCCTTTTTGCCGGGTTTTTCCAAAAAGATCCGGATTCTTCTGAGGATTCCGCAGAAATCCGTGCGCCGGCCCGGCCCCTGTCGCTGGATGAAGCCATGGCCCGCCATATCCGTCAGGTACTGAGGCAGACAGGCGGCAAAATAAGCGGTCCCGGGGGGGCCGCCGAAATTCTGGGCGTCCATTACAGTACCCTCCGCCATCGGATGAACAGGCTGGGCATTTCCCACGGCCGCAAGCATACAGGGTAAAATTCCGCAAAACACCATTGTTGGGGCCCCACAGGCATTGCGGCCATCAATGCCGAGGGCGTAACCCTTTATTTTGTGTTTCAGCTGCTTTTGAAGTTGATCCAGCCATGATGGTCTCGTAAAAAGTCGATTTCGGACGGCAAAGTAAAAAGTTCAAGATCAAGGCGCGCAAAATCCCGAGGAATGCAGCG
>JAABTZ010000371.1 GCA_011389605.1 Desulfobacteraceae bacterium | reverse complement strand
AAGGCCGCCTTCTTAAGTTTAAAAATTCAGCCCGGATGTAATAGGATATACCGATCCAGTTAAACAGGCCGTAGCATACCAGCAGCAGTTCAAAACTCCGGCCGTAAACAGAGCCCATCAGAATCATTACATATAAAAAGGGCAGGGCGTTCCAGATTTCGATAAACCGCTGGGCCGTGATATCTGTCTTGCCTCCGTAATAGCCCTGAATTGCCCCGGCTGCTACCCCAAGTGCCATGGAACAGCCCACCAGAAGCAGACCGAAACTCATGGCAATACGCATGCCGTAAACAATCCTTGCAAGCACGTCCCTGCCTGCTGCATCCAGTCCCAGGGGATGGCCGGCCACGGGTGGAAAGGGAAAGCGCACATCGGTTTTTTCAAAAGCTGCCACATACTGCCTGCCATCTGCAATAACGCGGTAATCAGGCACAGGTGCATCAAAACGTTCTGCTGCAAGACTTTTTAATACGCCCTGCTGGGTATCGTCTAATTTTGACCACAGCTTTGGAAACCCTTCTGCCGGGCTCAGATCCCCTGAAAACTCAATCACGACATCGCCTGCGTCTTTTGAAGCTGGTTCGTAAAACAGCATGCGAATGGTTTCCGGGGGCTGCTGCCGGGGAGTGTATCGGGCAAGAACTACTGTAAATGGCTGCCCTTTGCTGTTTCTTATTTCAAAAGAACCAAAAGGAGCGGCCTGATTGGCAAAACGCTTTTCAAGGGCCTCCACCAGGTGTTCCGGCATGTCAAAATAGTTTGTAACAGGCGCACTGGATACTGCTTTAACTCCGGCAAAAAAAGAAAAAAGCCTGCTGTTGGCAAGGGATAAATCAGGTTTGATATCCGCGCTGCCTACCCGGGGCATCGGGCTCAGTCGCAGTGCCACCTCATCTTTGATTTCTATGCTTTCAGGATCAACGCTTTGAAAAGGTCCGTGGGAATGGGGAGCAAAAATAATGAAATTGTTCCGTTTATCCGCAAACAGAGCAGATTGGGCCAGGGCCTTGTAATCAGGCCTGGTGTGCCGGCCGCTGCCTGTAAACACATCTTCTGAATAATACCGGAACACAGGGAAAAAAGATTTTCCATTTAATCTTACATACAAAGGAGTGCTGTTGCAAAGCAGCTCTGCAACCAGGCTCAGGCCGTAGAAAATAATCAGAAGCCATAAGGATATCCATGCCCGCTTCATTGTCCTGAAACGGGCCAGGCGCTTTTTTGTGGCCGGATTTTTAATCATCACCGGTTTACTGCTTTCGGAAATTTATGCGGGGATCAATAATAACGTAGAGAAAATCGGCAAGAACGTTTCCCAGCAGCCCAAGGACAGAGGTCAATGCAAGAATCCCCATAAACACTGGATAATCCCTGCCCACAATGGCCTCCAGGCTAAGCCTTCCCATGCCAGGGATTTCAAATACCTGCTCGATTATAACCGAACCTGCAAACATTACCGTTAAAATACCGCTTATGCCGGTGGCAATTGGAATCAGGGAATTTCGAACCGCATGACCCCAGACTGCCCTGCCGAAACTGCCGCCCTTGGCCAGGACAGTACGCACATAGTCCCGGTTTATCTGTTCAATAAGGGAGTTTTTCATCAGAAGTGTCAAAATGGCAAAATTGCCGATGACATAGCAGAGCACAGGCAGAAACATGTGCATAAAAATGTCTTGAATCTTGCCTGCCAGGCTCAGTTGTGAATAATTTTCCGAATAAAAACCGGAAACGGGGAAAATATCCCAGAAAGAATCAACGGTGCCGGCAAAAAGCATTTTCAGCACCATGCCGAACGCAAAGGGTGGAATCGCATAGCCCACAAAGACTATAACGCTTGAAACAATATCAAAAGCGCTGTTATGCCTCAGGGCCTTGGCAATACCAAGGGGAATGCATACCAGGTAGGACAGAACTAGACCCGTGACTCCAAACACAAGGGAAACCTGAAACCGCTGCCTGATAAGCTCCCAGGCTGTTTTCCCGGGAAACCGGTAGGAATGCATCTGCATACCGGCCTTGTCATGCACAAGCCAGGCCCAGTACCTCTGGTAAACCGGCTTGTCAAAACCGTAATAGGCTTCGATTTCCTTTCGCTGCTGCTCGGAAATAGAAACCGAAGCGCCCTCACCGGAGGAAGTCTCGCCGGTTCCCATGCCCCGCATCTGCATGATGGTCTGCTCCACCGGCCCTCCGGGTACAAACTGGATTAAGGCAAAGCAAAGTACTGTAATCCCAATAAAAGTCGGGAAAATAAGCAGAAGACGTTTTACAAAATAGTCAAGTCGTTCCATGGATTTTCCGGTCTCGGAAATATTTCCGGAAAGCCGGCATGCCGGCGGTTTGGGAATTAAAGGGATTTGCTCTTACAGGTACCGCATAATGAAGCATTTTTCAAGAGCAATGGAGTTTGCCCGGCTGCAAACAGAAACAGGGAACAAGAAAAAATTCTTGCTCCCTGAATGGAGAAAAAGCAATAACGACAACGATACAGATATGGAGAAAAAATTACCGCTTGGAAAACTGGAATCTTGCACGTGCTCCGCGCTGACCGTATTTTTTGCGCTCCTTGGTTCTGGGATCGCGTTTGACAAAACCGGCTTTTTTAAGCAGCTGTCGGAAATCCGGATTGGACTGAAAAAGCGCCTTGGTTATACCGTGCCGCACAGCACCGGCCTGCCCCATTATTCCGCCGCCGCGCACGTTGACCTTGATATCATACTCACCCAGGGTATTGGTGAGCTCAAAGGGCTGCATCAGCATCTGGCGGGCTGCGTCAACCGGAAAAAACTCTTCCACGGGTTTGTTGTTGATAATAATCTCGCCTTTTCCGGGCTTGAGCCAGGTACGGGCAACGGCCATTTTCCGTTTGCCGGTGGCGTAAAAAACGTTCTGCTGTTCCATCAATCCCCCGAATGATCTTTATAAATGTCTGAGTCCATAAATGCCGAACTATAAACACTGATTATAATTTAAATTTCAAGCGGCTCCGGCCCCTGGGCATGGTGCGGGTGCTCGCTGCCGGCATACACCTTGAGCTTCTTGTTCATGTCACGGCCAAGAGGTGTTTTGGGCAGCATGCCGCGAACGGCAAAACGAACAAGATCCTCTGGCCGCTTTTCCCGTAATTTTTCGGCTGTGATTTCCTTTAGGCCGCCTATATATCCGCTGTGCCTGTAATAGGTCTTTTGCGCCCATTTCCTGCCGGTAAGCCTTACCTTGTCTGCATTGATCACGATTACAAAATCACCGCAGTCTACATGCGGGGTAAACATGGGATTCCGCTTGCCGCGCAGCCGGGCGGCCACTTCTGTGGCAAGGCGCCCCAAAATCATGTTCTCGGCGTCCACAACGTACCATTTTCTTTCAACTTCGCTCTGTTTGGCGCTCTGCGTATATTTTTTCAATGTTTCCACTCCTTAGCACGAAAATTAATTTGACATTTATAACCAAATCCGAAAAAACTGTCAAGAGAAAAACAACATGGACAGCATCGTAAATAGCTTCCAGGGAAATCTTTTTTTTGCGCTCTGACGAAATTGCACTTCGTTGCCCTGACGGCGGCGCGGAAAAGAGGGTTTCCGAGCGGAAACTGAGGCTCCAGAAAGGCTCCTGAAGCGAGGAAACTCCTTTTCCTTGCC
>JAABTZ010000370.1 GCA_011389605.1 Desulfobacteraceae bacterium | reverse complement strand
CCTCGGCAAACAGATTGATCTGCTCCTGGGTGACGGCATGCCAGTCTCCGGTGGCAACTTCCTGGCCTGTTTTTTCGCGCAGCTCATCAATTGTTTTAAATTGTACTTTTGCCATAAGATTTAAACTCCTTTTTTATTTAAGCACCATGGTCTCAACGGTGTGTTCAGCAATGGCCCTGTCGCTGAACCACCAGTAAAGTTTGCGCCCGCTCATAAAGGCTTGAACCTGATCTTTTTGATGTGGGCTAAAAAGCCTTCCGGTCACGCCGCCCGGCAAAACCGCGGTAATTTTTTCATCATCGGCCATATCCACCACCATTCGCAAAGAAGCGCAATGGGTTACTTCAAAGGGGTTATCATAGTTGTACCAGCCACGGCACAGGGATTCCCCGGAGCCCGGAAAAGGCATGGGACCTGTGCCAAGAAGGGTTTTGCCGAAACCATCTCTTCGTATGGGATGCACCAGCTCAAGGGTATGAACCCGTCCCCACTGCCATTTATCCATATCGTTTCCCAGGCTATTTTTCAGATCATCTTCTGCATGAAGTGCGGCCTGACGGAAAAGGTCCTCCATGGTTTCCTTCCGGTTGGCGGTGCGCTTGTCATCAAACCACCCAGAGGTGCCTGAAAGCACCATTTTCTGCAGCCGTTCCTGCCAAAAATACCAGTTTTTGAGCATGATCATGGTCGCATCCAAACCCAGATCATCTTCAAACACAAGCCTGGCAAAGCGGATATAGGTTGCCTGAAACAGTGCGGGTGCCACCTGGTCTGCATGGTCGAAAAAATCCCAATCTGCAAGGATCTGCCCCATTTTCCGGGTGTCATCGTCTGCCATGAGTGCATCTGCCATGATCGGGGCTATTTTTTCAGCCATGAGATTTCGGGTGTCTCTCTGGTACTGCCAGTGCACATCCACGGATTTTGGCCCGGGCTCTTCCATGAGTTCTTTTAACCTCTGGTACCTGTATGACGGAGCAAAAAATGATGAATAATACCATGGATAATCATGGGAAATGGTTTTATGATTGCAGGTCCCAAGCCAGTTTTTTTCAGGATTGGTGCTACTGGGCATCTGCTCCCGGGGAATCCAGCCTACCCAATTGTCCGTGTTGCCGGCGGCATTAAAGAAAAAGGTACCGTCATTGTTTGATCTGATTGGAATCCTGCCCGAAGCCCGGTAGCCGATATTTCCCCGGCTGTCGGCAAAAACCCAGTTAAGGCAGAGCATGGGAATTCTGGAAACTGCATTGTGCAAATCTTCAGCG
>JAABTZ010000369.1 GCA_011389605.1 Desulfobacteraceae bacterium | reverse complement strand
GCGGATTTGGCTGTGATAACGTCAGCCAGACCGATTTCTTGTGTCATTGTTTCTGCCGGGGCCCAGCGAAGGGTTATGATCCTTTCTGAATCAAGTCCGGCAATAATGTCTGAGACAACCGGGCCTCTTTTGGTAAACCGGATTTCGATGGTTTCTTTGCGCATTCCGTCAGGGGCGTTTTTATCCCTTATGAGAAGCGTTTCTGTGAGCTTTTCAAATGGCACCGGAAGGCCGCCTTCCATGTAGTATCCAGGCTGATCAGGGCTTGTTGACTCCACGTACAGATCCTGCATGTCCCCGTAATTGTTAGTCATGGCAAGGCTTATGTGCCGGGTGCGGCCCATGGCCATGCCGGGAAGCCCGGGGATGTTAACCCCCACGGCTCTGATTTCCGGGGTGATAATCCCCAGGGGATACCAAACGCCCGGCAGCATTCGGGGATCCAAATGAGGATCACCGGCAAGAATTGCCCCGCTGCCCCCTGACAGTTCCGGTGAAACAACCCAGTTGTTGCTGCCAAGATTCAGGGGCATTTCCGTTTGTTCAGCAAGGCGTGCCAGAAAAAGCATTTCTTTGCTTGTTGAAAAAAGTGCAGCTGCGGGCAGTTTAAAATCAAATTCCCCTGTATCTGAGGGATCATCAGGGTTTATATTAACCGGCATAATTTCCATTATACTTTCCGGACATGCCGATTCCAAAAGCGCCATGGCAGTGACTTCAGTGCTCAGATTAGCAGAGGTTGTCCAGGCCATGTAATAGAGAATCGAAATAGAATCTGCAATGGTCCAGGGTTCCGGCTTTATTCCCGCCAGTTTAAAGGAAAGGTCAACATCTTCATGGGTTTGATTTATAAAGGCATTTATACCTTGCACGTATGCTTCAAAAAATCCGCGGGTTTTTGGATCTAAAATTTCAGCCTGCTTGCGTGCGATCCTGTGAAGGCCGATTGTACGCATGCGGATGTCAAAATTTCGGGCCGATTCCCCGGCAAGTTCGCAAATCCGGCCCTGGGCCACCAGGCGGGTTAGCTGCATGGAAAACAAACGGTCCTGGGCGGTTACAAAACCCTGCGCCCGCAAGGCGTCGTCCAGATTTTTGGCATAAATATAGGCCATCTGCTTTTCATCCCTATAAACAGTGACCGGCTCTGTAAATCCGGAAATGGCAAGCTCCCCGCTTTTTTGATAATCATTGAAAAAAGGGAGACTGAAATATAACACAAAGGCGGCAATAGAAAAAACCGCAACCACGGCCAGAATACCTTTGATCCATTTCACGGTGTATCTCCTTGATTTTTAAAAGCCTCCTGCTATCAGATCTCGCAGACTTCTTCTTTGGCCTTTGCCTTGCGGTTTTCTATGTAATGGGCTGCTGAAAGGGATGCCATGCAGCCGTCCGCGCAGGAAAGTACAATCTGTCGGGCGTATTTTTCCCGAAGATCGCCAATGGCATAAATCCCGTCAATACTGGTGGCGCACTTCTCATTGGTAACAGCAAAACCCTCTGAATTAAGCTTGACGCCTGCGGGCACCAGCTCATTGTTGGGCTCAAACCCGATAAAAATAAATACCCCGTCAATGGGCATGTCGCGTTCTTCACCCGTCTGGGTGTCTTTTAAGCGCACATTATTAACCCCAGTTTCATCGGCCTGAATCTCGGTGAGAACCGAATTCCAAAGCACCTCCATGTTGCAGTCGTCTTCCACGCGCTTCTGAAGTATCATACTGGCGCGAAGCGCATCCCTTCGATGCACTATATGCACCTTTTTTGCAAGCTTTGCCAGATACAACCCCTCTTCGCAGGCTGAATCTCCTCCGCCCACCACGACAACGTTTTTGTCCTTAAAGAAAAAACCATCGCACACAGCACAATAAGAGACTCCTTTTCCGTGAAGGGTGTTTTCCCCGGGAACCCCGAGCCTGCGCGGACTGCCGCCAGTGGCCAGAATCACGGCATGGGTCTGTATCTGCCGGCCGCCTGCAAGGCGCACGGTGTGAAAGTCAAGACCCGGTTCCACGGCCGAGACATCGTCGGTGACCTGCTCCAGCCCGTAATCGGCGGCATGTTCGGCAAACTTCATGGCCAGTTCCGCACCGCTGATGCGGGTAAAACCAGGATAATTTTCCACCTCGTCAGAAAGGTTGATCTGTCCTCCGGGAGCACCCCTTTCAACCAGAACCGTTTTCAGGGCCGCACGCATGGCGTATATGGCCGCAGACAATCCTCCCGGGCCCCCGCCTACGATCACAAGGTCATATAATTCATTGTCGGGCATTTGCACATCCTCCTGTAATTTTCAGTACCAATATTGATGGAACCGTAAAACGTCGGTTTTCAGATGGTGTCATCAATAATTATTTTTTT
>JAABTZ010000368.1 GCA_011389605.1 Desulfobacteraceae bacterium | reverse complement strand
CAGATTGATGAAGTTTATTGCCCTTTAAATTATGGTAGTGGCTCCAAGCAATATGCTATGAATGTTATCAAAAACGGCAAGAACCTTTTGGGCGAACACTTCACATGGGATTTATCATTTTTACCCAAATCTGAATATTTTAAAAAAATATGCACATACAATATTGCCATCATCCCTAATCATAAAAAAACACAAAACGCATTGTTTGTAGTTTATTCAATGGTAGCCTCTGGTGCAAAAATATTTATGTACCCTGATGATCCAAATCGTGAGCTATTAGATAGCTTTGGAATTATTACATATGATATCGATAATATTGGTTCCCAGCCCTTTGAAGAATTCATCAAATACGATAACGATATTTTATATAATAATTTTAGAAAATTGAAAGATAATATTGGTACCGAGATTATAGTTTCAAAATATAAAAATATCTTTCAAAAGCTATATTCATATCAATAGGGCCATCCAATTTTTGGTTAAATGAAATGAAAAAAGACCTCGTTAAAAAAGGCTTCTATTTCCTTGCATTGCCTATTTATGCGCCACTGCTGATTCCCTGGTTGCTAACGGACCAGCGGCAGATCATTTTGGGAGACTTGAGCAGGTGGCTTAAAATTTCAGGCGGGGGGGCCTCCGCGTATACCCTTCTGGTTGCCTGTATACGCAACCGGGTTTACCGAACAATTTATTTTCACCGCTTAAAATGCGGGAATTTTGGGGGCTGGTTTTTTGGGGAAATTCTGAGAAGGATTTATAAGCCTTTGCCGACACTCAGCATATCGACCCATGATATCGGCCCGGGTCTGTTTATCCAGCATGGATATTGCACCCTTATCAGCGCCAGGCGCATCGGCGCCAATGCCTGGATTAATCAGGGCGTAACCATTGGCTACACAAATGATACGGACTGCCCGACGCTGGGGGATAATGTTACGGTGGCAGCGGGCGCCAAAATTCTGGGCAACATTACTGTCGGAGACAACGTCAAGGTGGGGGCAAACGCCGTGGTGGTAAAAAATGTGCCGCCCAACACAACTGTCGTCGGGGTGCCGGCAAGAATCGTGCGGCGGGATGGAAAAAGGGTTTTGGAAAACTGATTTAACAATATGTAAAAAAAGGTGTTGTTTTGTTTGATTTTTTGTCTCCCGTGATTTCCGAGCTGTTTAAAAGCGGTATTGATAAATGGAAAAATGATACAACATTCAAGACGCTGAGTATTGCCGTGATAGATCGCTTGCGAAGGGAAGCGTGACTGAATGCCGCCATGGCTATGACACTTGCGGAAAAGGACAAATGAAGGATTCAGACCTGCCGGCAAAGAATTGTGCCCCTGTCACAGTTATCATTCCCGCCTATAATGTTGAGTCCTGCCTGGAACGGGCTGTTTGGAGCGTTCTGGAGCAGGAACCGCCGCCCCTTGAAGTGATCGTGATCAACGACGGATCGACCGACAAAACCGTAGAAGTAGCCGGAGGTTTCGGTGCGCGTATCCGATACCTGGAACAGACCAACAAGGGTCCGGCTGCAGCCCGCAACGCCGGGCTGGCAGTCGCCACCGGCAAATATGTGGCATTTCTGGATGCAGATGATTACTGGTTGCCGGGGTTTATCCAGGCAACCGTGGCATTCATGGAAGCCCATCCAGATGCGGTGGCGGTGAGCACCGGCTGGCGGATTCAACCCCTGAAAGGGTCGGCAAGAATGTTTCCTTCCACAGAAAACCCGCTGGGTATTGCCGGTCAGGGCGATGTCCTGGAAAATTTCTTTGAATTCTGGGGACAATATGACCATGTGCGCACCGGTACTGTTTTGATGCGGCGGTCCTTATTGGGGGTGAATGGGTTTCAGCGAACGGATCTGCGCATCTGCGAAGACTTGGAATTCTGGGCCTGGCTGGGGACATTGGGGCCATGGGGCTTTATTCCCCGGGCGTTCTGGTTCGGGGATTCCGCCCGGGTGGCGGCACAAGGGGGATGGCTTGAAAAATACCGGACGCGCAGAAAAATGTGTCCCACCGTGGAGATGTGGCAGAAACGGTTACTGTCCAAAGTGAATTCGGTTGATCGGCCCGGATTCAGAAAAATCCGGGGGCGTGTGGCAGCCAGTTATGTGCAGAACATGATTCTTGGCGGACAGTATGGCGAAGCTGCAAATACACTCAGGGCCTATGCACCGGAAATGCCCCTGACATGGATGAAACGATTGTTGATGCTGGGCGCACGGCTTGGAAATCCAGGCTGGGCCATTTCCTGCGGCCTTGTTCGTTTAAGGGAGTTTCAAAAAGCGTTTTTGCTTGAAGTGAAGCGAAAATTGCCGGGAGAAATCAAATAAGATGCGCATCACCTACATTGCCAGATCTTTTCTTGATTACCGGATTCCTGTTTTTGAAGCCCTGGATCGGATGGTGGACGGCCAGTTGTCCGTGATTTATGCCGACCGATCCGTGCCTGACCGGGTACAAAACCGGCTGCAGGCCGCCATCGGGGACCGGGCCGTGGGCATGGCCGGCGAGCGGGCGTTGGGGTTTCAGGGCAATATTACCAGCGAGTTTTCCAACACCCGGCTGCGCATCCCCTGGCAGCCGGGCATTTTAAAGGAAATCCGGCAGACCCGGCCGGACGTGCTGATCGGGGACGGATTCTCCCAGTGGACGTTGCCGGCCCTGGCGTTTCGGATGACCACCGGAACGCCGCTGGTGGTGTGCTATGAGCGCACGGCCCACACGGAACGAAATGCCCAGTGGTACCGCAAAGCTTTCAGAAAATCGGTTCTGCCGTGGGTGGATGCCATGTGCGTCAATGGGCAACTTTCCAGGGATTACGCGCAAACCCTGGGGGTACCAGCCCAACGCATCACCTGTGGACACATGGTGGCGGATGTGAAAAATCTGTCTGAAAAGCACGCACGTATAACCCCGGAACAGATCAAGGGGCTTCAAAAAAAACTGGCAATCCCTTCAGATGCTCCGGTATTTCTGTCCGTTTCCAAACTGATTCGGCTTAAGGGCATTGCCGAATTCTTGCAGGGATGGCAGTTGTTCTCCGGGGAGGCAGCGGGCAAGCCCCATCTGCTGATCGTGGGAGAGGGGACGGAGCGGGACCTTCTGGAACGGTTCTGCCGCCATGCCGGACTGACCAATGTCACCTTTGCCGGAGGGATCGATTATGATGACATTCACCAGTATTATGCCCTGGCAGATGTGTTCATGATCTCCACCCTGGAAGACAACTGGAGCCTGGTGGTGCCCGAGGCCATGTCCTGCGGGATGCCGGTCATGTGTTCAACGTACAACGGGTGCTGGCCCGAGCTGGTAACCACGGAAAACGGGTGGGTGTTTGATCCGCTGAATCGGGCCGAAACCGCCGCCTGCCTGGATGCCTGCCTGGCAGTCCGGCAGAAGTGGCCGGACATGGGGAAAAAATCCCGGGATATTGTGGGCCATCATACGCCGGAAAATGGGGCAAAAGCGATTTTGGATGCGTGCCGGATTGCGAAGAAAGGAAAAAAACATGCCGGGTATTAAGGATCTTATATTTTTTGCCAAGTATTCCCTGATCAAACCCGGGGCGGTCAAAGCATACAAACAGGCCCGGGCCGTCCAGTTTCTTTCCAGGGATGAACTGGCAGATCTGAACTGGCAAATGACCTGC
>JAABTZ010000367.1 GCA_011389605.1 Desulfobacteraceae bacterium | reverse complement strand
ATAACTTCCGCATTTGGATTAACCTGATAAATGGGTCCGGAAAACCCCATGTCCTGAAGGGCCAGCAAAAAGAGCTTTCCGGTTTTCATTCCCTGGGGCAGGCCTACAATGGCAACGCTTCGGGGGTAAAACAATTCATCGATCTGAGCAAACAGTTCTTTTTCCATATACTAAGCAGATCCTCCTGAGTGCGGCGTCCGTTGAATCAAACCGGGATACTGCCTGAGCATTCTGCCGCATAACGAAGAACAAAAATGTATTCAGCTATCCCGGCAGGGCGGACACACAGGTCCGCCTCTACAATACGACTGGTCATCCGCAGGGGCGGACCTGTGTATCCACCCCTGGTTTCACGGAAACGAAGAATGATGGGTTTGAAATCCACCTCCTACACACTTTTTCGGGATTCATGCGTTGATTTTAGCTGAATAATTGCAACAAAACAAGAGTCAGCCAGCCGTCTTCGTTAACCCCAACCAGATAGCCGCTTGACTTATAAATGGACCACTCTGCCTTAGCCTGGCTTTATTCAAATTGACACCCGGTCCGGATCATGGCATATTATCTAAACTGAGCGATTTTCAAACTTTACGGCTTCGTAAAAAGTCCAATATCTGCGTTACGCGCAATTTCTGAAAAATTTCGCGTACGGCTAAAGAAAAAAAACTATACTTTCCAGGTTCGTTCAAATCCGAGCTTCGGGAGATTCTTTATGAGCTTTCATGCTAAAGAAGTGCAACCAGGTAACGACGGTGAATGGATCCGGGAAACCATTGCCGACTTTATTGCCCAAAGTCCGGAAAACACCATGGCAGACAACAGCGGTGATCCGGCATGGGATTCGGCACTTGTGGGGTTTGCCTCCGGGGCTGATCCCATGTGGCAGCAGTTCAAGGAATACGTGGGCCCCTTTCACTGGACGCCCTGGGAAATCTACACCCAGATGCATCCGGACAAACCGGCTATCCCCTGGGATCTGACCGTGATTTCCTGGGTGCTGCCCCAGCGCCAGGATGTGCGCAAGGCCAACCGCCGGGCAAAAAAATATCCGGCCGAACAATGGGCCAGAACCCGGATTTACGGCGAAGCCTTCAACGTGGCCCTGCGTCGCCACGTGGTGGATTTGCTGCAGGAAAAAGGCCATCCGGCCGTAGCCCCCATGCTGGCGCCCACTTGGGCTGTTGTAAAATCCCAGCGGTTTTCCTATGCCTCCTCCTGGTCGGAACGGCATGCAGCCCATGCGGCCGGACTGGGCACCTTCGGGTTGTGCGACGGTTTGATCACGGCCCGGGGAAAAGCCCTTCGGGCCGGATCGGTTGTGGCACGAATTTCCATTGAGCCAACCCCCAGGTACTACACGAACCATAGGGCCTATTGCCTGTTTTTTGCCGAAAATACTTGCGGCAAATGCATTGACCGGTGCCCGGCCCGGGCCATAACCGAAGCCGGCCATGACAAGGAAAAATGCCGGAAACACCTGACCGCCTCCCGGGAGCATGTAAAAAAAGCATATGGTTTTGACGGCTATGGGTGCGGTCTTTGCCAGGTGGGGGTTCCCTGCGAGGCAGGCATTCCGGTTAAATCCGCAAGGGAGGCCTTGGAACGGGGCGAACTCCCCCCGCCTCCGCAGCCGCTGGCGTAATCTGTCGGATAAAAAATAACTTCTTGATTTTACTTAACACTTAGTCACTTAAAACTTAACACTGCCTGTAAAAACGACTTTTTACGAGGCCGTCTAAATTAATTACTTTTAAAAATCTGAAACGCTCAATTCAGGTTCAAGGCAATGAGCGCATCAAGGGTATGCCCCGGATCCGGCCTGATCGTATAATCCGGACTGATATGAGCATAACGGATTTTGCCTTCCGTATCGATTATATAGCGGGCCGGCATTGGCAGATCCCAGGAACCATCGGCATTGTTGCCACCCACATCAATACCGGCGCCCAGATACACCTGCTTGAGATCTTCAGGGAACGTGTAGACCAGCCCGAACTGTCTTGTCACCCGGCTTCCTTCATCGACCAGGATCGGCATTTGCAGTCCTTTTTTTTCCGCATACCCCCGGCCGGCTTCAGCGCTTTGGGGAGAAATCAGGATCAGGGCAGCTTTTTGCTGCCTGAATTGAGAATATGCTTCATTCAGAGCTTCCAGCTCCAGCTTGCAAAACCCTCACCAGGTGCCCCTGTAAAATCCGAGCACAACCGGTCCTTTGGACAGCTGCTCAAAAAGATTGACAAGCCGCCCTTGGAAGTCAGGCAGCGTAAAGTCAGGTGCCATATCTCCTTTGGATTTTACCTGTTCCATGATTTCTGAATTCTTCAGATCTTCAGTGGCCCGCTGCATGATATCCAGTGCTTCTTTCGGGGCTGAAGACTGAAACTTTTCTTTTAATTTGTCGAGTTTTTCCTGCAATGGCATTTTAACCTCCTCTGATATTAATGTTATAAAAAATCAGGGTATTCAATTTTTACAGTCAGCCTCGATTTCACGCCTTTTTCACACCTTTCTCCTGGCTGTTTTAAAAAGTAATGGTACCTGTTGCGGGTGTCAATTTTTGACAAATTCGTAAAAAGTCGGTTTTAGACGGCTTTGTAAAAAGTTCAAGATCAAGGCTTGCGCGATTTTGAAGAATGCAGCGTACTTATCCGTACGTGAAATTCTGAAAAATCGTGCGTAACGCAGATATTGGACTTTTTACGAAGCCGTCAATTTTTCAAACACGAACAACAAACGCTGTCACTTACAGCACTGCATGCCTGACAGGGCCGCGGTCACCTGTAGAACCTTTTGAGCACTGAAGGCTTGACACCTGCATAATAAAGGCTTGAAAGAATGGTGTTGCGAACCATGCCGTGTATCATGCCTTCCTGCTCCCACCGCCGGGCAGAGGTCTGAACGTATTTTCCGATCAGCCGGATTTTCAGGCCCCGGCGCTTGAGGCGCTGCATGATCTCGATATCTTCCATGATCGGGATGGGGGCATAGCCGCCCAGGTCATGGAATACGCGTTTTTTGATAAAAACGGCCTGATCCCCGTAAGGGATCCGGGTCAGCCGCCCCCGAAGGTTGGCCCAGGCCTCTGTGAGACGGTAAAATTTTCCGGGATGATCTATGCCCAGCAAAAAAGCCCCGCCGGCGACTGCCGGCCTGCAGCAGACAGCCAGCACCTGGCCAAGGGCGTTTTCCGGCAGCCTGGTGTCGGCGTGGACAAACAGCAAAACACCTGCGCCTGCGGCTTCTGCTCCGGCATTCATCTGGCGGCCGCGACCACGGGGGCCGGCAAGTGTCCGGACCTGATTTGAATCAACATGGCATATGGTCGAACCCGCCGGGTCGGCATCCACGATAATGATTTCTGAATTAAATTGCCTGCACGCATCTGTCAGATGTGCGACGGTTTCAGCAATAATACCTGCTTCATTTAACACCGGCACGATAATGGAGACTGCCGGCCGCGGGGTAATCAACTTCATCTGTCCCGGGCTCCCTGGGCCACGCCCTGCTCTTTTGAACCTAAACTGAGCGTTTCAGATTTTTAAAAGCAATTAATTTTGATGGAACAGTAAAAAGTTCAAGATCAAGGCTTGCGCAATTTCGTAGAATGCAGTGTACTTAGCTGTACGTGAAATTCTTCAGAAATTGCGCATAACGCAGATATTGGACTTTTTACGGT
>JAABTZ010000366.1 GCA_011389605.1 Desulfobacteraceae bacterium | reverse complement strand
CTTCTTTTTCCATACCGCAGCCATTATCACTGACTGCCAGCATGACGTATTGCCCGGCAATTGCCTCCGGGTTGCTCTTGCAGTAATTTTCATCAACTATGGTATTTTTCGTCTCTATGGTAAGTTTTCCAACATCGGAGATAGCATCCCGGGAATTAACAGCGAGATTGGCCATGATTTGGTCCACCTGGGAGGGGTCGATTTTCACCGGCCACAGGTTGTTTCCGGGATGCCACGCAAGGTCAATGTTTTCGCCAATCAGTCGTTGGAGCATTTTGAGCATGCCGGAAATGGTATCATTTAAATCAAGCATCACAGGGCTGATGGTCTGTTTCCGGGCAAAGGCCAAAAGCTGTCGCACGATGTCAGCGGATTTTTTTCCTGCGGTGTGTATTTCCTGGATGATTTCATAGAGGGGGTCTGAAGGGTCAATCGTTTCCATGGCCAGTTCGGTGTACCCGTTGATGATAGTAAGCTTGTTGTTGAAATCGTGGGCGACACCGCCTGCAAGCCTGCCCACGGATTCCATCTTCTGGGCCTGGTTGAGTTGAGATTGAAGTTGCTCACGCTCTGTCACATCCTGGTTGATAACCACGGCCATTTCAATATTCCCCTTTTCATCCAGAACCGGTGCAGTGGAATTGAGAATAATTTTTTTCTTCCCGTCAAATGCGTCGATTTCCAGCAACTCGTCCAGAATGGTAGCGCCGTCTCGAATCGTGCTGGCAAGAGCCCAGGTGTCAGGTGTGATAGCTTCTCCTGAAGGATATCTCCTGGCCTTGAAAACACCGTATTCGGACGGATCAACTAAGGGTTCTGCGCCCCATATTCCCACTCCTGCACGGTTGCCCCGCAGTAGCCTGCCACTTTTGTCAACGAACCAGAGTCCAATAGGAAGGATATCAAAAATTCTCTGCAGCAGGCTTTCTCGCTGGCGCAGTGCATCCTCGGCCCGCTTGCGTTCAGTGACATCCCAGACAGTCGATACCATCAGATTACTTTCAGGCAGGGGGATATTCTTGGCTGTTATATAAAAAGGTTTCTTGCCTGGACGGGAAACCGGAACATCTTCCCAGTACATTTGTTCAGGATCATTGCTGGCGCAATCCTCAAGCACGCTTTTCCTGATTTCTTCCCTGAAAGTCTCATCCGTATAGACAAGTTCCCAGAAGTCGTTTGCCCCAGACAATGCCTCCCGTGTGGTTCGGTAGAATCTGGCGAAGTTCTCGTTCATGTAGGTAAAATGTATTTTTGGATCGACCGAATTGACAGCAACCCCAACCGGAAGATTATCCAGGGTGGCTTGGATAAAAGCTTCCCGTTCCTTCAGATCTTCAATAGCCTGTTTGCGCTCCGTGACATCCTCGAACGTGGCATAAGCCTGAAAGGGTTTTGCTTCTCCCGGCTGAAACAGGGGAATGGCGGTGATGGACAGCCAGACATAAGTGTTTTTACCCGGATGAAACACACCCCGGATAACAGGCCCAATTGTTTCTCCGGTTCTCAGCGCTATCATTGCCGGGCGTTCCGATCCGGAAAGCTCTGCGCTGTCTTCCTTGATCATCTTCCAGTACGGGTCCATGGGTTTCATGCCACGCATCTGGTCGAAAGAAAGTCCAAGAATCCTTTCCGCGGCTGGGTTTGCAGATATGATACCGCTACCTGCATCCTGATAAATTACACCCTGAGCCATGGTCTCGAATAGACGACGATGTTTTTCCTCACTCTCCCGCAGTTCCTCCTCAGCCCGTTTGCGCTCCGTAATATCCCGTGATACTCCGTGCAGTCCTGTCAGGCGGCCTTCATCATCGCGAATACCTGTGGCAAGGGTCTCAAGCCACCGTGTTGAGCCATCCTTGTGTCGGTACTCCAGCTCGATGCTGACACTACGATGAGAATCGGTGCTTCCTGTTTGGTCAAGAGCATATTCCTTTGATATGACCTCCATAGCTTTTTCCTTTGAAAAAGGAGCCAGCATGTCGACGAGGGTATGTTTTATTCGTTCTTCCGGTGTGAAGCCCAGGATTCGCTCGTCAGATGGACTGATGTAGGTAATCCGCATCTCCAGATCCGAGGTCCAGACCACATCATTCATCTGCTCTGTCATGAAGCGATATTTTTTTTCACTTTCACGCAATTTATGTTCGACCTGCTTGCGGTCGGTGACATCTCTTGAACTGAATACAATTTCTTGGGGGATATCATTTTCATTTTTTAAAATTTTTCCATTAGTTTCAAGCCAGATGTATGTGCCATTTTTGCATCGGTATCGGTACTCGACGGTTCGGTTATCACTTGATTCAATAAAAATGGTAAGCTCTTCAAGAACGTATTGAAGATCATCAGGGTGCACAAAATCCATCACGTTTTTCCCAATCAAAAAAGACGGTTCATACCCCAGTATTTCATGAGATTTTCCTGCGAATGTGAAGTTTCCCTCAATATCCGTCAAAGCGACCAAGTCAAGCATATTTTCGGTAACGATCCTCAAAATCTCAGTTTGATCCCCGGATCCCTTGGACCTCCCGGGGCACTGTTCATTTTGCAATTCAGCCTCAAACTTCTTTACCTGCATTTCATAAAACAGCTGTTGAATCTCCCAATGTGTCATGGAGCCCAGGTTCGGAAGGGGTATGGATTTTGCCTTTTGCTCGGCTTTTTCGCGGATTTTTTCAGTGGCCGGAGACGGGGTCCTGTTGGATCTGGCGGAGGGATTGCCTGTGTTATCGGTTGTGTTACTCATAGTTTCTCCTGGATATAGGGAAGGTGGAAATTCTTATGGTTTAACCACCTTTTATAAGGGCTGGCATACTTATCGGATGTTTCTATAAAAAAATAAATGCATAATCACGCTCCGGTATCAAAATTTCCGGAATGTTTGTTTTTATATAAGTACGAGAACATATTTCGGTCTGCAACAGAACAGGTATGAGGTTCTTATAGTGTTTATCCGGGTACACCAGTGCACATTCCGGCTATGGCATGGCAGGAGTGCGAATTTTGAACCCCTGCGGAATGCCAGAATCAAGGTGCAAATTCCAAGATGCTCCAAAATATAGCCTTCCGTGGAAAAGATTCTTTATTTTTCTTATACCGTGACCGGGCTTGTTCAACTACCGGATAAAATCGTGGTTCATTTCATTCAAACTTTCTATTCTTATTCCTTATATTTTTGAGGCCCAGCGTTTTTGTCAGACTTATAAGGAGCTATTTTTCCCTGCTTCTTTTCGAACATAATTTTTTTTGTGGCTTTTTCATGAATTGAAATAGCTATGTCTGCTTTTATACCAAGGGCATTGGCCTTTTTTACAAAATCTTTTTGCCCCATTCTGGCGATGGATCTGGCGCTATCAAAACCATTTTCCCTCAGGGCTTCCATATGATCTCTATTAAATCCAGGGCTAATTTCAAAGATGCGCTCTAATGGCTCAAGTCTATCAAGTTTATTATGATTATCTTGTGCCATTCCTAACGTTAATAAAAACATTAATAAAAATACGATAAATGTTGTCAAGACCGATATCGTTTTCATCGTTCTCTCCTTTTAGGGGGGTTAGCTTTTACAGGGCCCATCCAATAGAGAGGCACGAAAAACAGAAAGCTAAACTTGGGGCAGGTTTGACTGAAAATTTGATTGTGGCCCCTCTCATCACCTCCTTTACATGCATTGGGAAAATCTTATATGGCCAAAGAAAA
>JAABTZ010000365.1 GCA_011389605.1 Desulfobacteraceae bacterium | reverse complement strand
CGTCACCTGCCTGAAATCTGGGGAGCATCTGGTCTGTCATGCGGGCCTCCTTTAAAAGAAGAGGTTTGGGGAAACTTCAACACGACGGTCAGAAGGCAAAAGGATTCGGATGACCGCGGTGTTGATTTTCTTCTATCCGGTTAAAATTTCACAGATATCTTTGACCATGATTTCAGATTCCAGCCCCTCGACTTTAACGGCATCCTCGAGCATGGTAAGGCAATTTGGACATGCCACGGCCAGAAGGTCTGCACCCGTGGCCCGGGCCTGGCGAACCCTTATTCTGGCAGGGCTGTCAGGGCTGCCGCCCAGAAGATCTGTGTAATAGTTTCCCGCACCGCCGCCGCAGCAAAAAGCGCTTTTGCCGCTTCTCTCCATTTCCGCGAGCCGGGCGCCGCCAACTGCCTTCAGTATTTTCCTGGGAGCCTTGTATTCGTTGTTCCAGCGCCCCAGAAAGCATGGGTCATGATAGGTTATACACGTGTCTTCAAGCCGGGGCGGCTCAATGAGGCCCTTGCCGATCAGCTCCGATATTATCTGAGTGTAATGAAAGACTTCAAAATTTCCGCCTAGTTCCGGATACATGTTTTTTATTGCGTTAAAGGAGTGAGGAGAAAAGGTTATGATTTTTTTTACCCCAAGCTTGTTAAACATGGCGATGTTTTGTTGGGCCAGAATTTCAAAAAGTCCGTCTTCGCCAAGCAGATGAACCTCATTGCCGTCATCTGTCTCATCGTTGCCCAGCACGTCAAAAGATATTCCCGCTGACTGCAGCAAACCTGCCAAAGCCCTGGCTGCCTGCTGCGCACGTGTGTCATAGGAGCCCTCACTGCCAACGAAAAAAAGAAATTCGTGGTTGTCAAAAGACTCAAGAGACAAGTCCTGCATCCAGTTGCTTCTTTTCTTGCTTCCAATGCCATAAGGATTGCCGTGGAATTGCACGTTTTTCAGATAATCTTTTACCGGCGGGGGCAGAAGCCCGAGTTCCACCATTTCGTTTCTGGCCGCTACCATCATGTTTATGATTTCGTCTGAAAACGACAAAGGGCATTTTTCCTCGCAGTTTTTGCAAGCCACGCAGGAATAAACTATATCTGCAAGATGGTCCGACCACTGGATTTCGCCTGTGACCCAGGCACGGATCAGCCAGAGGCGCCCGCCGTTGGAGTAGCTTTCAAGCCGGTGCCGGGCATAGGACGGGCAGTTGTCCACATCAGCCCAGTCCTGGGGGAATTTGCAGTATCCGCACCTAAAGCAGCGGTGAATGATATCCATGTATTTGTATTGTTCAAGCGCCATCAGGCCACCTCCCAGTTTCCGGGGTTCATGATGCCATTGGGGTCAAGAAGGCTTTTGACCTTTTTCATCATCTGCAGGGTGTTGGGGTCCATTTTATCCATAAGCAGTTTCTGACCGAATACAGCGGGTTTCCAGAGAGTTCCCCCTTTTTCCAGCACCATTTCATCTGTTTCGTGCAGGGCCTGGCGGGCGTGGCTTACGGTTTGCTCATCAGCCCGGTTAAATGCATAGGTCCAGGAAAACATCATGCTGTGACCGCTGCCAATGACCCTGCCCAGAACGGTATAAGGGATATCATGTTTGGCGGAAATCTCAACTCCCATGCGGTAGCCTTCCGGGTAAAATGATACCGGTACAATGGCCCCGACGTATTCAAAGCCTCCTCCTTTTCTCCAGTCAGAGGTCTTGCTGATTACCGGCCGCTCAATACCCTGCCCTGCGGCCCCTATGCCGCCGGAACCATCCCGGATGAATCTGCCCAGCCTGGCGTCAAACATTAGCTGACGCTTGAATTCCATTTCTTCCCTGGAATCACCGGCAATGTTTATTAAAATATAATGAAGTTTGTCAAAGGGCGGCGGGATTTCCTGGCTGACCACCACAATGTCTTCAGCCATGCCCACATGGGTGAGCTCAAAAAGAATCTCCGGCACAAGGTTTTCGTTTTCGACCACAAAAACATCCTGTTCCTGGATCTTCTTGCATGGAAACAGCCTGAGCGAGACCTTGGTTATAATGCCGGTGCTGCCGCTCCAGCCAAGAAACAGGCTGAGATCCGGCAGTGGATGTATGGTGTACCAGTCATTTCCAAGGGCGCATGAACCAAACCTGCAGACTTCACCGGTGGGCAGCACCACTTCCAGGCCGTTTATCATATCAGAGTTAAATCCGTATGGATGGGCGAGATCACCCTGGCCGTGGATGGCCAGATTGCCGCCGATTGTTGCCGCAGGCGGAGCACCCGGCTCGGAATGCATAAGATGGGGCGCGTTTTTGTGCAGATATGATGTGACCTTTCCGTGGGAAATGCCTGCTTCCACAACGATGTAGCGCCCTTTTTCATTCAGCTCCAGAATCCGGTCCATCCGTTTTAAATCAAGTGTGATGCCGCCCTGCAGTGGAAGGGCCAAACCTGCCAGGGACAGACCACCGCCAAGGGGAACCACCGCAAGTTTTTTTTCATTTGCAAGTTTGACAATCTCGCTGACCTGCTCTGCGGTTTTGGGAGCGGCCACGTAATCGGGCCATTGAGGTTCTGATGTGCCAAGATCCTTGGAATAGGTAAACAACTCTTCTGTCTGCATTGATACATATTCTTCGCCTACAATATCTGCCAGTGCGCGATAAATCTGATCCATCTGTATTCCTCCTCAGGCGGGTTTTTCGCCGATTGCCATTCGGCACAGATCGCTCATCCAGATGGGCATTATGCCGTGTTCTGCCACCTGCTTGCCAATGGTTTGCATGCATGCCGGACAATTAAAGATACAAAGCTGTGCTTCTGCTTTGACCATGTCTTCGATGTTTTTCTTTTGCTGATCCAGGCAAAACCTGCGGCTGCCGTCCTTTTTCTGCCCCATGATGGTGCTGCCGCAGCACAGGGCGTTTTCGTCTTCATACTCCCGTTTAACGTGCTCGACCCCTATTAAATCAAATATTTTATCCACAAATTCATGTTTGTCAGAAGACAATCTCGAAGAGCAGGGCCGCTGGTAGGCCACCTTGTAATTCAAAGGACGGATTTCATCTTTGAGCTCGGTTAAACGGTTGAAAAGATGTTCAAATAAATGGATGGAGACAAAAGGGACATCCATGCCGTAGGCCTTTGCATAGGATGTATAGGTGCCGTAGCATTCATCATGGAAATGAACCACTTCCGTGGGCTTGTGTGCTGCAATGAGTTCCATGACACCGGGCAGCCGCTCATTGATAACCGATATCCTGGCAAAGTGAAGATACATCAACTGGCAGAAAAAGTGATGCATCTTGCGGCTGTCAGTGGAAAGCAGGGTGAGTCCTTCAAAGAGTTTTCCCTGTGCCAGTTTGGTCAGCGGGCTGAAAACCCCCATATTTAAAACAGGGCCGTTGACCTCCCTGATTTCCGGATCGCCCCGGAAGGGAATTCCCACCTGGATGCCCTGTTTGATAATGGGTTCTGGCAAAGGGGCAATGCCGAGT
>JAABTZ010000364.1 GCA_011389605.1 Desulfobacteraceae bacterium | reverse complement strand
ACGATCAGATAAAAGGGATGATTGCCCACAGGGCAGTATTCTTCACAGGCGTAACAGGTACGGCAGTCGTGTAAAACCCGGGTGTCTTTGCCCTGAGTCAGATTCCGGATCTCCTCTTTGGCAGTTTCCTGATCCAAATCCATGTACTGGCATCGGGTCAGGCAGTCACGGGTTTCGCAGACCTGGCACAAGCTTTCATCAAAGTCAAGCTGCAGCATGAATGGCCTCCTGAAGTATGAGTTTGAACAATGTTT
>JAABTZ010000363.1 GCA_011389605.1 Desulfobacteraceae bacterium | reverse complement strand
GGGAATTTGAAGTGGACCTCACACCCCCATTGTTCCGAAGCATATGCTTCCGGCCTCCAGGAATCGACCTCATCCGCCAGTACAGCCATGCTGGTGACCGGCCGGTAACTTTTGTCAAAGATGCGGTAGTTGTAAATGTACATCCGCCTTGCAAAGTCCTGGTCCTTATCGCTCTGGACCTCGATGTGGATCATGACATGGAACGGTTCGTTTTCCAAGGACCATACCCGGACCAGTTTGTCTGCATGTTTTCTGCCGATCTCTGCATCCCTGACCACTTGCTGCAACTCTTTGTCGAGGAATTGATGGCCCTTGTCCCAGGCGATCCGTGCAGCGATGTCCGGGAAAAAGAACTGCATCAGTTCCTTGAAATACAATTCCATGCCCTCTTTCCAGGGGCTGTCATAGTCATCGGCTGTGTTATTTTCCAGAGTGTTCATAGCGATATTCTATACACGTTCCGGGAAAAATGCAAGATTCAAAACAGCCATATTACCAACAATGTGCTTTTTAGGGTGTGAAATACCCAAATCCAGTATTTTTTGCACTTATGTTGCGGAAAGTATTTTGTCTTGTGTCTGCGTCAACATGGTTAAATGCTAACTCGCAAAACTTTTATGCACTATATAGGTAAAAATCCCTATTTTTTATAAAGGTTTGCCTTATAAATTTTAGGGGTTTTTACCAATTGACAGAACAGGTATGAATTAGTAAATGCCTCTTTACGTATTGTCTGTAGTGGTGTTGAGAAGTACTGATTTTGATATGGATGTGTAAAATATGCATACATCCTGAAACTGAAAAGACCGGTTTGATTGCCGGTTGTGCGGCAAGGCAGACTTTTGAAACCGCGGATGTGGATAAAGATGAGATGGCTGCCTATCTTTCGGATAAGCCTGTGGTGCTCAGACCCCATTTCAGGGCGCTGAAGCTGGAAACGGACCGGAATGCAATTCTCAATCACATGAAGATCGGCTACAAGGCCTATGAACAAGGCCTTACAGACATGGCCCGATCCTCTTTTGAAATTGTGAGAAATGATATTTCATCCATTTATGCGGATAATGACACTGCACAAAAAGCCCGGAGCCTGTGGTATGAAGAGGGAATGAAAAAGTTCCGTGGAGAACCCTATGAAAGGGCCATGGCATATTACTACAGCGGGCTTTTATTCATGCAGGACGGGGACTGGGAAAATGCCCGGGCCTGTTTCAAATCTGCTGTGCTTCAGGATGCATTCGCTGAAGAAGATCAGCACCGGTGTGATTTCGGGCTGTTTTTTTTCCTGGAAGGGCTGGCTTCAAAAGCGGCCGGAGATGAAGCCATGGCCCGGGATGCGATCGAGAGCCTGAAACTGATCCGGCCGGCATTCGACCTGGATGTGGATAAAAATGCGGTGATCATCGTTGAGACCGGCTATGCACCCAGAAAACTGGCGGACGGTCCCGGACATTCGGAGTTGAAATTTTTCCGGGGCAAACACTTTGAGGAGGAAAAAGTGGAAATTTCCATCAACCATGGTGGATTTGTTCCCATGCTGCCCATGGAGGATATCTATTGGCAGGCCTCCAGCCGCGGGGGCCGGCCCGTTGACAAAATTCTGGAAGGCCAGGCGGTTTTCAGGCAAACGCATTATGAAGCAGGTCAAACCCTTGGCGATGTATCCAGCACCGTTGTAATGGCGGCCCCGCTTTTTGACAATTCCGGCACCGTATCAGCCATTGGCGGTGCCATCGGGCTTATCGGGGTTGCGAATCTGGCAGCAGCCCAGTCTGCCAGGCCCCGTGCCGACACCCGGTGCTGGGACAATCTGCCGGATACGGTCCATGTGTATACAGCCAACCTGGATGATGGTAAAAATGTCATCACCTGCAGGTTCATGGACAACCAGGGAAAGCTCGTCAGCAGTCCCGCCCGGCAGACGATGCAGGTTGAAAAATCGGATTTGCCGCTCACGGTTGTATGGATGACCGCCAGAAATAGATAACGCGTCAAATAGATAGCGCGTCAAAAGGGGCATGGGATAACATCAGACAAGGATGAAAAATATGAAACGTACAATGATTATACTCATGATTGCCATGTGGGCGGCAGTGACGCCCGGCGGGTGCAAAACAATTGATGTTGCGGAAGGCCCGGCTCCCGGCATGCGGGTGACCATGCCGGAGGGGATGGCCCCCATTGTCCGGATGAACTCGGTGGCTGTCCTGGACGACAGTCTGCAGCGCTGGTATGTTTACCAGGATACGCTGACAGGTGTCCGGGAGCATGGAAAAGTCGGAAAGATCGCCGTGGAGGCAACCAACACCCGGCGAACCGCAACCGGTACTTTAGAGGCGTGGGCAATGCTCCGGAACCGGACCGACCATGATCTGCAGATCCAGGGCAGGGTCCATTTTTTTGACACGCAGAAGGCCCCGCTGGAGGGTCCGACCGCCTGGAAACGAATATACCTGCCTGCGAATGCTGTTGCCACCTACAAGGAAAGTTCGGTCACCGTCCATAATATCGGCTATTATTACATAGAAGTTCGGGAAGGGAGATAAAATGAAGACAACCTATCTTTTGGTTATTCTCTTTTTGGTTGTTGTGTTTACCGGATGCGCCACCTGTCCCTCGTATTTATTCGTCCTGCCTGAAATCATTGATAATTCTTAAAAAGTCTGCTTGACTTTGTGTGTCTGAATGAATACAATTACGTATGAATCTTTTACAAAAATCAGATGAATTCGATGCATGGCTGACCAAACTTAAAGACCAGGTTGGAAAAGCCAAAATTATTTTGCGTCTTGATCGCGCGGCAAACGGCAATTTTAGAGACTGTGGACCTGTAGGCGAAGGCGCTTCTGAGATGCGGATACATTATGGACCCGGCTACAGAGTATATTTCACTCGATGCGGAGAAATAGTGTATCTCTTGTTGCTGGGCGGTGATAAATCAACTCAAAAATGTGACATTAAGCGAGCCATAACGATGGCTAACACATTACTAAAGGATTGATATTATGACCAATTTTACACCTTTTGATGCGGCCGATTACCTTGACAACGAAGAGGCAATTGCAGCTTATCTGACTGGAGCACTGGAAGATCCAGATCCAAACGCATTTCTTATGGCGGTGAAAACCGTGGCCCGTACTCGAGGCATGACACAATTAGCAAAGGATTCCGGCTTAGGTCGAGCAAGCCTTTATAAGGCACTCTCGCCTGGATCTAAACCTCGTTACGAGACTGTGATGAAAGTGGTTAGGGCTTTGGGTGTTAATCTACACGCAGAAATAAGCCATATCTGATTGAAAAATGCCTCTGTCCCTCGTATTTATTCGTCCTACCTGAAATCATTGCCAATTTTCCAATCCTCGATTATAGTCACCGGTATTACAGAATACATACAAAGGAGACCACCATTCTTACCAACCTGTTCCTATTGCCGGAATCCCACACTGAGAAACCATCCAGGAGAGATTGTCCTGGGAAAAAATTCAAAACCAGGATTTTCACTAAAAAGTTAGCCTTCACTAACCGAAAAGACAGCCAAAATTTAACCAAAATTGTCAGGTTTGCTGATTGGCTCATCGGAAGAATGGAAAAAATCAGTGAGAAAAGTGGAAAATTGAACAAATCTGCAGTGTTTATGGACGTACGAATCCGACCATACTGCCTGCTTGGTCAGTATGTGACGATGGACGTCTGGAATAGTTCAGGCTTCTCAGCCCAGTCGGTCAGGCCGCCCAGTAATAGCTATGATGAAAT
>JAABTZ010000362.1 GCA_011389605.1 Desulfobacteraceae bacterium | reverse complement strand
GCATGGGACCGTCATCGGCGCCCACAACCAAAATGGCCCCGTCCATCTGGGCCGCACCCGTGATCATGTTCTTGATATAGTCGGCATGGCCCGGGCAGTCCACATGAGCATAATGACGCTTCTCGGTCTCGTACTCAACGTGGGCTGTTGCAATTGTTATCCCGCGGGCTTTTTCCTCGGGGGCCTTGTCAATTTTGTCAAACGGAATAAACTCCGCCCAGCCCCTTAATCCGCAGTTCTTCGTGATCGCGGCGGTCAGCGTCGTTTTGCCATGGTCTATGTGACCAATCGTTCCAACATTTACATGCGGCTTTTTCCGCTCAAACTTCTGCTTTGCCATCTTACGTCCTCCCCATGGTTTTATAGCATCTCAATGGAATCTTTGCGAAATCCTTCTCCTGTTGCGATCCCGGCAAGAGATCTTCGTTGATGCATGGCCCGGCGCAAATTATTGTTAAAAAACTGTAACAAAAAATGGAGCCCACGACCGGAATTGAACCGGTGGACCTCTTCCTTACCAAGGAAGCGCTCTACCGACTGAGCTACGTGGGCTTGATAACCGCAACCTCCGGAAAGGGCAGCCTGTATGTAGAGCTTTGTATCAAGGACTGCCCTCTAATAAAAAACAGGACTATGAATAATGGAGCGGGAGACGAGAATCGAACTCGCGACATTCAGCTTGGAAGGCTGAAGCTCTGCCATCTGAGCTACTCCCGCTGATCCACGTTCCCTTTCTTTGGATTCCCAAAATAAAGTCACCTTCAGGATCCGTCCGACCGGAAACAAGTCTGCTGTTTTTATGCGCCTTTGCTGTCAGGTGAATCGTCAGCCATGTAGTCTGCCTGATTCCGTCCCGCGGAATCTCCTACATTCAACCGCCATTTATGAAATGGTGGTGGGGGGAGGATTCGAACCTCCGAAGGCTTTGCCGGCAGATTTACAGTCTGCTCCCTTTGGCCGCTCGGGAACCCCACCTTTATTTTAATGAAGCCAGCGGAGGGACTCGAACCCCCGGCCAACTGATTACAAATCAGTAGCTCTACCAACTGAGCTACGCTGGCCCGTATTCAATCCGCTCACCAGCCGGATTTCCGCCGTAACCAGGGCGCTTTATCCGGTAAGACCTGCGATCTACCAGAAATTTTTACAGAATGCAACCCCTCGTTAAGCTTTATTTTTGAGTTGATCTGTTTTTAGTTAACCCCCGCTGCCGGCCTTTGCTCAATCTTTCATATTTAATATTTTCGTAAAGCCATGTCAAGTAACAAATATCGAATGCCGATGCAAGCGATTTTTTCAAGCAATACAAAAAAAGTCAGAAGCCATAAGAAGAAAAAAGGCCTCGGCCTGTCATAAAGGAAGCTTTCCGTTTGGGAATTATTGTAAACAATCACCTTGACAGACCTTTGCATCCAATGATATTAATTTTTATTTAAATTGCAAAAAATCAGCTGATTTTCAAGCAGATATAAACATATACACCCAAAAGGCACACATGCAAACATTCAAACCTGTTTTTTCATCCTTCCGGGGCATCTGCCTTCCCATTTTGCTGATCATTGGTCTTATTTTCAGCGGTCTTATTTTCAGCGGATGCGCAGGACTGACCGGTCAATTTCGCGCGGGACAAGCCGGGGAAATGGATCAAACTGAAACTCCAGAGCCTGAAACTGCAGAGCCTGAAAAAACTGTCGCCGCAGAAAAACCGCAAATCGAAGTCCTTCCCCTGGTACCTCCTGATAGCAATGTATACAAAACATCCAGGGAGCTCATAGAGTTTGAAAACCTCAGCGATATTTCATCAAGACTTGACAAGTCTCTGGAATTTTACCAGACATCCCAGGACTACTGGCAGCAGGGAGATCTTGAAAACGCTATAGACGCTCTTGATAACGCATATGCCCTGATTTTAAACACCCCTCCTTCCGATGAACCCAAGTTGAGCCAGCAAAAAGATGATTTGCGTTTTATGATTTCAAAGCGCATCCTGGAAATATATGCTTCCCGCTACACAACAGTGAAGGGCAACCACGATGCCATCCCGATTGTGTTAAATGATCATATAAAAAAAGAAATTGAGCTGTTTACAAAGGGTCCTGTCAGGATGTTTTTCATAAACTCATATAAGCGATCCGGCCTGTACCGGCCATATATAGTAGAGGAGCTTAAAAAAGCCGGCGTCCCGGAAGAACTATCCTGGCTGCCCCTTGTTGAAAGCGGATTTAAGACCAAGGCTCTTTCAAGCGCCAGGGCCCTTGGTATGTGGCAGTTTATCGCATCCACCGGACATAAGTTCGGCCTGAAAAGGGACCGCTACATTGATGAAAGACTCGACCCTTACAAATCCACCCAGGCAGCCATAGCATATCTAAAAGAGCTCCATGAAATTTTCGGGGACTGGAAAACCGTGCTTGCCGCCTATAACTGCGGCGAGGGAAGGGTCCTTCACGAAATACGCAAGCAAAACATCAACTATCTTGACGATTTCTGGGATCTGTACCAGCAGCTGCCCCGCGAAACAGCCCGATATGTTCCGAAATTCATGGCCACCCTGCACATTGTCAACAATCTTGAAAAATACGACATGGATCATATCCAGCCGGATCCGCCCCTTTACTTTGATACCGTGGAGGTCAATAAGCAGACCTCACTGAAAAATATTTCAGATGCCATTGGCATCAGCCAGGACACCCTTGTCGATCTTAATCCCGAACTGCGCTACAAGGCACTTCCTGAGGAGGCTTACAATCTGAAAGTTCCAAAGGAGAAAAAAGAGATACTGCTGGCAAAGATCGACGAGATTGAGGAGGACTACCAGAGTCCGCACAACATCCTTTACCACCGGGTGCGCCCGGGCGAAACCCTGTCTACAATTGCCCGCCGCCATAACACAACCGTCAAAAAAATAGCCTGGTATAACAATATTTATCGGGAAAACTACATTGTTAACGGGCAATTGCTAAAAATTCCCCAGGCAGGGGCATTTGCCGCCCGGGGTCCAATCTCGGAACCTTCCAGGGTTATTAATTATAAGGTCCAGCGGGGCGACTCTCTGTGGGTGCTTGCCAAACGCTACAATACCACCACCAAAAAAATCCAGGATGCAAATAATCTCAGAACCGTCAACCTCTATATAGGGCAGAAGCTCAAGATCCCGGCCGGCAACAGTTCAAATCTTAAAGCCTACCATGTAAAGAAAGGCGATTCCCCTTACACCATTGCAAAACGCCACAACATGAACGTCAGTCAGCTTTTGCAAATAAACGAACTAAACCGGAGCTCAAGGATTTACCCGGGCCAGACCTTGTATGTGGAATAATTAATACTTATGGCCCTGTAAAAAGTCGATTCCGGACGGCAAAGTAAAAGCCTCAAAATCAAGGCTTGCGCGATTTCGAAGAATGCAGCGTACTTAGCCGTACGTGAAATTCTGAAAAATCGCCTGTAACGCAGATATTGGACTTTTTACGGTTCCATCAACCTTGGGTTGACAAATTATATGGTCATGATTTAAGAAATACCGCATCTTCCAAATAAGCCCCCGTAGCTCAGTGGATAGAGCAATGGATTCCTAATCCATGTGCCGCAAGTTCGATTCTTGCCGGGGGCACCAGGTTTCATAGACTGGCAATTTTCGAAATTCTAATCTGTGACAACATAGTGCAAAAAAAATAAACCCGGCCTTTAAAACCTGTCAGCCGACATCCCCTCTTCGTCCAAACTCCTGTCTCAGTTCGGAAAATAGTCGCAATTAATGGCA